>JAGWVZ010000502.1 GCA_018970625.1 Myxococcales bacterium
GCGCGCGCGGCAGAATCTCGACGCGAATCGGGGGCTCGGGCCAGTAACCAAGGTCATAACCAAGCTCGTACCACGCCGACTCCAGCGTCTCTTCGGCCCACGGCAGCAGAATCTCATCGCGCCCTGCTTCGTACCGAATCTCGAAGAGGCCGTTCGCCGTGGTGTAGGTCTCAAATTCACCCACCACGGCCAGCGTGGACGCGACCAGCTCACGCAGCTGCATCACGCCGTCCAGATTCCCGCCACGAGCGAGCGCGAGGTCGAGTGACGCCAGTGCCTCGGCATAGTCGCCCATGTGGAACTGATATTTTCCGCGCACATAATCGACCGCGGGGTGGTCGGGATACAGCGCCTCCATGGACAGCAAAAGGTCTTGTGCGACCGCGTAGTTCGACACCTCCATGGCCTCGCTGGCGTCGCGCGCGGCCGTCCATTCGGCCACGCCGGGCTGCGCGTGTGCGGCGGGAACAACCACGGCGGTGAGTCCGAACAAGACCACCGCGAGCGTTATGGCGAGACTAGCGAACCAGGCTCTCATAATACCTCTGAATCTGGTCTTCGTATGACTCCAGGGCGCCCTCGCGCATGGCATCCTGTATGTCCTCGCGATACTGGCGACGTGCACCGTCGGCTTCTTCGGGGATTTCGACCCGCTCCTGATCGGGATTGCGCCCGTTTTGTCGCTGCTGCCGTTGCCGTTCGCGCTGCGTCATCTGCTGCATCTGCTGCCGCATTTGCCGCAGCCCCTGCAGGGCGCGCTGCTGCCCCTGCATGGCCGGCTGTGGTTGCCCCTGCTGCAGGCCCTGACTGGACTGCCCCATGGCTTCGCCGACCTGCTGCAGCGGCTCATCGAGCCCTTCGCCCAGCGACGGCATGCGCTGGGCCAGCTCGCCCATGCGAGCGCGCATGCGCTCCAGCTGCTGGCCAATCTGCTGCTGCTGCTGACTGAGCTCGTTCATTTGTTGCTGCTGGTCGGGCGACGGAGTGGGCTGGCCCATCTCCATAAGCTCTTCCATGGACTCGGAGATGCGCTCCATAAGCCGGTCACCGGATTCGGCGTCCACGCGGTTCGAGCTGGCCTGCTGCATGGCCTCCTCGTCTCGTCGGCGAAGCCCCTCTTCGTTGCGCAATTGCCAGCCCAGGTCCGAGAATTCGGTGCCCAGCCGACTGGCCTGCTCCAGCGCTCCGGGAACATCGCCCGACTCGAGTAACTGTTGCAGCTGTTGCAGGTTCTGCTCGGCGTCATCCAGCCTGGCCTGATTCTCTTCGTTCAGGCGGTCGGACTCATTTCGCGCGAACTCCTGTTGCAGAGCGCGCACCTGCTCCTGCGCGCGCTGAATTTCCTGCTGCACCTGTTCGCGAATTTCGTCCTGTCGCTGCTGTCGCATCTGTTCGGTAATTTCCTGAGTCTGCCGTTCAATCTCCTGCTCGGCGACCTCCAGATTATTGAGTTCGTCCATGAGCTCGGACATGGCCTCGTCAAACTCCGAGAGACCATCGGGGCCCTGCTGCTGCAGCGTGCCTCCCATCTCGTTCATCATGGATTCCAGGTCCTGGCCCAGATTGTCGAGCGCCTGCAGCGCCGATTCGATATCTCCCGAGTCGAGCATCTGTCGCACCTGGTCCAGACTGGACGTCATTTCCTGTACGTTTTCGCCCAGCTCCGAGGGTTCGAGTGCTTCGGCGTTCAGGTGTTCGTAGGGTAATTCCTGCACCTGCGAGGCCAGCCTCTCCAGCAGCTCGCGCATGCGGGTCTCCAGCCGTCGTAGTTCGCGCTCGATCTGTTCGCGTAATTCCGGGTCATTTGTATTTCGATACTGCTCGAGTAATTCGCGTAGATTTTCACGAATATCGGCCAGCTCTTCCAGCGTGCGCTCCACGTCATCGGCCTGATGCACCGCGATCAGGTCTTCGAGTTGCAGAATGGTGCGCTCGATGGCCGACGTAAACTCGGCACCCGGAAGCGCCACCGAAACAAACCCCGCCTCGGAAACACTGCCGCCCTGCACCTCCATCAATACGCGGTCCAGCGCAGCATGAAAATCGCGCTCGTGGCGATAGAGCAGCTCATAGGCCGAACGCAGCATCAGCAGGTCGCGCTCGCTGGTGAGCTCATCTTCGCTCATGGCGGTGAGCAGGGCGTCGAACGAGCCGGTGAGTGACTGCCATGACTCGCGCGCGCCATCGGCCGCCTGCAACGCAGCCACGCGCGCCGCAGCATCGAGCGACGCCGGCTGCGCTTTCAGGCGAAGTGCCTCGCCTTCGCCCATGGCCTCCCAGCGGGTCAGGCCCAGCTCAAGGTGCTTGCCAAGGCCGGTCAGCAAGGCCTCGAAGAGCGCATTTTTCATTTCCAGAATTTCGGCATGGTCGTCCTCGGGTGACGCCACCTGCAGCGAAATGGGGCGCGAGCGCGATGTGTGGGCTCCCGAGACCGCATCGTTGTCGGTTGCCTCTATAAATACCACCACCTCGTCTCGCGGCTGCAACCGCAACGGCGCGAGGTCGAAGGGCACAGTCTCCTGAACACGCAGGCCGGCGCTCATGCCCTGCAAAGGAAGGGTACGAACATTTTCGTCGTCGCCCGCAAAATACCAGACCAGCGAAACCCCGGTGAGGCCGTAGTCGTCCGTGGCGACATATTCCAGGTCAACGACATCGCCCGGCATGACGTCGATATTCGACGCCGGGCGCAATAATTCAATTTCGGGTGGTTTATCGGCCTCCATGGCGATGCGCCGCTCAACCGGGTCGGTCTGCTCTCCCTCGCCGGTCTGAAGAACAACCTCGTACGACCCTGCGGCGGTCACGAGAAATTGTGCACGCAAAATACGGTCAGAGATAATTTCGAGGGGAATTTCGGTGTTCATTTCGCCCTGCGAAATCACCAGTTTTCCCGATATCACGGGCACAAGCGCCACCGCGGTCCAGTACACGTCGGTGCCCGGCATGGCCTCGACAGAGCCGGTGGTGTGCGACACTACCATGGGCAGACGGCTCGTGTACGCCGGAAACTGATATTCCAGGTCCACCGTGCTGATCAGAGGTGCCTGCGGCCCGTCAATGACAGCGGCCATCACGGGCGCCGGATATCCGAACCAGAGCCGCGACGCGCCCAGCCGCACCGCGTCGGGTGCCAGCCCAAAGGTGGCCAGGGCGAGCACCAACACGCCGCCGGCGAGCTGCAGCCAGGGGCGGCTGCGCCAGCGGGGCAAATGAAGGGCGGGACGCTCATCTGCGGCCAGCTGCGCGATGACACGCTCGCGCAGGTGTTGCCGCAGTTGCCCGGCCTCGGCGTTTGGCGCAGGGGTGTCGGCCCACTGCAACAAC
>JAGWVZ010000503.1 GCA_018970625.1 Myxococcales bacterium
CATCGGGGGAGGCAGCGGCGACGAGCCCAGCGTGGTCAAGGTGGTCCACCGTAGGAGCGACGTAGACCGGTTGCACGGCGGCTCCGAGTCGGGCGGCCATGGGCATGATGGTCTGCAGCAGCGCCCGGGAGTCCGAGGTGAGGTCGATGGCGACGACGATGGTCTGGATGGTCCGGGATTCGGGCGCAGTGCGCGACGCAAGCAACACGGGGGTGGCGGCGGTTCTGGCGAGCGACGTGGCGACCGAGCCGAGCATGCCGGAGGCATGGGCGCGAGCGCTGGCCGAACCAGCGACGAGCAGCGTGGGTCCGGTGAGCCCGATCACGGCCTGAATTCCCGCGATGGGCTCGCCGGGGACGACATGCAGGACATCGGCAGCGGGGGCGGGCAGGGCGTCGCGAAAACGCCTGCCGATCGCGGCAGCCGCACGCTGTAGGAGCTCTGCACGCAACCTGTCTGTGTCATCCCCGAAGCAGGCCCAGGAGTTGATCAGGTCCATATAGTCGGCGGGCAGATCGCGCACGACATGGGCCACAAACAGACGTCCCCCTTTGTCGAGTCCGGCACAGAGCCTGGCCAGACGCAGGACGTCGGAAGAAATTTCGCCGCCATCAATGGCAGCCAGAACGGTTTCGAACTCGGACATTCAGCGGACCTGTCGCAAGGCGATGCAGGCCGAAACGGAATCGCTCGCTACTCGACGGAATTCTGGGAGTCGGGCTGTCCGTCGCCATCTTCGTCGTAATCGACCTGCGACAGCACCCCGGCAGTATAGAATTCCCAAACATCAACACGACCATCCGAGTCCGCATCTCGTTCTACACGCGCCAGCTGTCCGCTGCCGTCGTAGAACTTGGTGAGAGTGAATTGTCCGTCGAACGTTGTGGACATCTCCTTTCGCACCAGTTGACCGTTCGCGTAGTGAGCGACCATGTCAATGGCACGATCAAAGTCGAGTTGGAACTCCTGCTCAACGACCGTATTCCCTTCATAGTACTCGAACATGTCAGAAGCGCCGTCGAAGTCGAGGTCACGTTCTACCATGAAGAGCGTCCCGGAACCTGATGTCCAGCTCCACTGATCCTCTTCGCCATCACCGTTGAGATCGACGACGCTGCCGCTCAGTGCGCTTCGGTCCAGATTTCCGAATCGTACCCGCGGAGGCTGAACCACGTTTTCGGACGACACTTCTTGCTGCGGTGCACCACAACCCGACAACGACCACAGGGTCGTCAGCAACACCGCCAATGTCAGCCACATCTGCCGCACAGGAATTCCGATAAAGAGAGCACGGCCAGGTCAAGCCGTCGAACCGTTTCGGTTGCAAAACACAACCAGTAACTTACACCACCGCCGACTTACCAGCCTGCGTGGCTCCGCGCAAGCGCCCCGTGTCTTTCGCCTCTCTGTTGCGATTTTCGGAACCCATGCGTGTAACGTTGCTCCAGACATCTCCGGTGGTCGGTGCGATCACGGACAATACTTCCCGCCTTCTGGAAGGGTACACGCGCGCCGTCGTCGAAGGGGCAGAGCTGGTGGTGGCGCCTGAGCTGGCCGTGTGCGGGTATCCACCGCGTGACCTGCTGGAGCGCCCTGACTTTCTGGACGCCTGTGACGAGGCGGTGCGGCAGCTGGTCGGGCACGTCGGCGCGGTACCGTTTGTGTTTGGCGCGCCCGTTCGTCGCGATGCCCGCCTGCCCGGCAAGCCGCTCGCCAACGCAGCGCTCATTGCCTGCAACGGTGCCGTGCAGGGCGTGCGTCACAAGACGTTGCTACCCACGTACGATGTTTTTGATGAAGCCCGGTATTTTGAGCCAGGCGAGCCGGGCCCGCTGTTCCATCACGGCGGCCACCGCATTGCCATCTCGATCTGCGAAGACATGTGGAATGACGACACCTTCTTCGAGCGTCGGGCCTATGCCGTGGATCCGTTTGACACCTGGCAGCGGCAAGGAGCCGATCTGGTGCTGAATCTCTCGGCGAGCCCGTTCCACAAAGGAAAGCCGGCATTTCGGGAGCGGCTTGCCGCCCATGTCGCTCGCCGCATGAACGCACCGGTCATCTACGTCAATCAGGCCGGCGCCAACGATGAGCTCGTCTTCGATGGCCACTCGTTCGTTTGCCGACCCGATGGGCAGGTGATTGCGCGCCTCGGTGGTTTTTCTGCCGCCCTGCAAACCGTTGAACTGACGCAACCTGCCGTCCAGCCCGTCGAGCGCGATGATCCGGGTGAAGTATGGCAGGCGCTGGTGCTTGGTTTGCGGGATTATGCCGCTCGTACCGGATTCCGATCGGCTGTGCTCGGGTTGTCGGGCGGCATTGACTCCGCGTTGACCGCTGCGCTCGCGGTGGATGCGCTGGGTGCGTCTCAGGTGCTCGGGGTGGCCATGCCCAGCCGATATTCGTCGGCCCACAGCGTCAGCGATGCGCGTGACCTCGCCAACAACCTCGGCATGGAACTCTGGACCCTCCCCATAGAGGCCACCTTTCAGGCCTTTCTGGAGACGCTGGCTGCACCGTTCTCGGGCCTGCCTCAGGACGTCACCGAAGAGAACCTGCAGGCCCGTTGTCGAGGCACTCTGCTGATGGCGGTCTCGAACAAGACAGGGCGTCTGTTGTTGTCCACCGGCAACAAATCCGAGACCGCCGTAGGGTACTCGACCCTCTATGGCGACATGTGTGGTGGGATCGCGGTCATTTCGGATGTCCCCAAGACGCTCGTCTATGACCTTTGTCGGTGGCGTAATCGCTCGGGCGAGGTGATCCCGGAGTCCACGATCGTCAAGCCGCCGTCGGCGGAGCTTCGACCAAACCAGCTGGATCAGGACTCGCTGCCCCCTTACGAAGTGCTCGATGCCCTGATTGAAGCATGGGTGGAGCGCTGCGAGACCTTTGATCAACTGGTCGCCGCCGGACATGACCCGGCCACCGTCGCCCGGGTCATTCGGCTGATCGAGCGCGCGGAATACAAGCGGCGACAGGCGGCACCGGGCATTCGGGTCACATCACGCGCCTTCGGCATCGGGCGCCGTTATCCGGTCGCGACTGGGTTTTCGGGGGCGCCATTCAAACGATGACGGCGGGGAACCATTGACGACGACAGGTGTCTCTGCTGCGTAGCGTTCAGGTTTTCAACGCTGCTTTCTGCTTTGCGAGAGGCTGTGATGCGACTCCTTCCCCTTTCCTGTTCGGCGTGGGTCACCTGTTGCCTGCTGCTCGGCTCGGCGCATTCTGCGTCGGCGCAGGACGGCCTTCCACTCGGCTTTGAGTTTCAGGCCACGACCGAGGAGATGGTGTTGACCATCTCGGCCGACGATCTCG
>JAGWVZ010000504.1 GCA_018970625.1 Myxococcales bacterium
CCCCCAGCGCGGTGCGGGCGTCGGTACGCCAGTGGGGTGCGAGCTGAATGGCGAGAGTCAGCCACGCGACCGCGCTGAGGGGCTGAGCCCAGAGACGGCCAGTCAACGACAGCGCTCCCCACAGGACCGCCATCCACGAGCACGCCGCCAACCCGACGAGTCCCAGCGTCAGCCGATGCGCCTGCGGCAGGCGACGGCGCGACCGCTGCGGGATTGCGAGGTGCGGCAGCCCACCTCGCAAACGAAATGCAAACGGCGAGGCGGAATGCCCGAGTGAGCGTAACGCCAATCCAGCGATAACCGCTCGAAGGGAGAGCGTAAGGCTTGCACCGATCAGCAGCAAAACGAGCGAGGGAGCCACCGGGCGTCCATGTGGCAACGGAGACAGGAGCTGTGCCAGCATCCCCTGGCCAGCACCGACGCCAAAGACCACCACCGCGGCCAGAAGAGAAGCGGCAGAAAGTGGGCGCCAAAGATACACAGGCAGCAGCCTGCCCAGCTCGCTGATTGTCTTCGAGCGCGGAACTAACCAGCCTTCGCGCCGCAGTCCCGCGACGCGCGCACGGGGCGCCGACTTCGCTTCACTACCGGCAGGTAGCGACTCCACGAGCCCTGCGAGTTCAAGCCCATGGATCAGGGCGGCGGTACGCTCCGGCGTCAGGGGTGGTTCAAGCTCCAGCGCACGCTGCGCCAGCTCCGTCATCGTCAGTCGTCCATCCACGAGGGTTATCAGGGACAACTCGTCATCGCCCACCCACAGGCAATGATCGCCGGTCAGCGTCTCGACGAACGCTCCTCCGTCGGGGCTGCTGTGCAGCTCAATACGCTGCACCCAACGCGGAATGGCATCAACCGTGGTTGTCATGAGGCACCGCCTGACCGAACTGAACCCAGAGTCACAGCCTAGGTCAGGCGTCCGGGGCTGTCCAGCGAACGACGCTGTGCCGGGGTCGGGGCGCCCCGAAACCCGCCTGCCGGCTAGACGGCTGCGACCGCCCGCGATGGCGGCGCCAGCACCGCCTGATTACGACCATCGCGTTTGGCGGCGTACATGGCTGCGTCGGCGCGCGAGAGCATGGCGTTCATGTCCGTCTCGTGTTCCTCGTGCAGGGCCACACCTGCACTCACCGTGACATGAATTGGTCCGGCCGGCGTGGAGATCGGTTCCTCAGCGACCTGTCGAACAATCCGCTGGCCCACGGTGAGCGCCAACGACGGAACCGCTCCAAAGAGCGCGATACAGAACTCTTCGCCGCCCCACCGGGCCACGCAATCGTGGTCTCGCACGGCCTCGACGAGCCGCTGCGCCAGAGCGACCAGCACGACATCTCCAACCTGATGCCCGTGTGTATCGTTGATGCGCTTGAAATGGTCGACGTCGATAAGGACCACGGCAATGGGGCGCGTGGAACGGCGGCCGAGGGCGATTTCGTGTTCGACGAGCTCCTGCAACCGTAGCCGATTACTCACTCCGGTCAGCGGGTCGGTGCGGGTCTGTCGCTCCAGCTCGGAGCGCAGGCGCGCCTGCTCCTGCAAGGCCTCTCGCAGTTGAGCGTTCTGCTTGCGCTCTGTTTCGACGGCCTGAGTGGCCTGCTGCACCTCGACCTGCAACTCCAGCAGACGAACCTGCTCTTTTACGCGTTCTTCGATCAGATGCTCGGCCAGTGCGTGCGCCTGGCGAAGGGCGGCGAGCGCCTGCGGCAGGTTGCCCTGATTCTCGTGCACGACGCTAAGCTGTTCGAACGCCTGTTGAGTCATCGTCTTGTACCTTTCGCCATCCCACTCATGAACACAGCTCTCCAGCGACTCGCGAGCCTCGTCCCAACGGGCCGCGCGAACCAGGTGCCGGCCTACGATCAATCGCTGGCGAATGATCTGGAACTCATTGTTTACGCTCAGAAACCATGCCTGACTGGCGCGGTAGAGCGCCAGCCCTTCGTCCATATGCCCGGACGAGCAACGCAAGCCACCAAGAGCGGCCTGTGACAGCGCATAAATCTCGGCGAACCCGAGCTCGTGAGAGCGTCGCAGCGCTTCATTCAGGACCTTGTTGGCCTCCTCGAAAGCGCACAACGACGACAGAGCTGCGCCCAGATTGCAAAGCGAGAGCGCCTCAATCCGTGAATCACCGGCCGCAACGGCCAGCTGCCATGCCTGCCGCGTGTATCGCTCGTACAAGGTCGCGTCGAGGTCACCATGCAGGAAGCCGAGGTTGCCCACCAGTTTGGCCTGCTGACGCAGGGCTCCAATGCGGTCGGCCAGCGTAATGCCCTCGTGCAGCACACGAATCGCGTTGCTGCGATCCCCGGCGAGCACAAGAAGTCGCCCCAGCGACACCTGCATCATCAACCGTAACGCCGCGTCCGGCAGCTCGCTGGTCAGCGCCTCAACACCCGACAGTCGTACGACAGCCTCTCGCGGTCTTTGCATTCCGTCGAGCGCAGCCGCAATCAACAGCTCAAACTCCACGCGGCGATGGTCCTCGAAGCCCGGCGGTAAAACACGCATCAGGCGTTCCACGAGGGCTGTATCGCGTGCCGCCAGGTTCCGAACGGCGTCGACCGCCACCTCGTAATACTCAACCCTGCGCAACAGCTCGGCCGATTCGCCGAAAGCCTTTACGACGTCTGACAACGCCGTGCGACATCTCTCGATGAAGCCGAGCTGCCAGTCGGTTGCACCGGACATGTCTTCGACGAGCCAGACAGAGACGTCCAGCGGAAGCAGGTCGGAGTGCTCAACGACTCGTTCGGATAGGGCAGCGGACAGGTCAGTCACAGAGAGCACGGCTTCGCGGGCGGCGGGCGGGAAACATGGGACCATACCCGCGCAAAATCAAGCCTGTTCTAACCCCGGCAAGGCTAGCCGTCGCGATAAATGAGCAATCCATCACCATCAAAGGCCTTACGGCGCGACGAAGAAGCAAACGGCACCCATGAGTATCCAACCAACATAAACATGTGGTTGGGGGTGTGCTACAACGAAGCGGCTGGCATTACCAAAGACAGCCGCAAGCGAGAGGCACCCCGACATAATGGCTGGCCAGACGCCACCTGGTGCGTTACGATGCAGCGAGTCCCATGGAGCGGGCGACGCCGACAATCGCCCGAGCGCGCTCGATGCTGTCGGTGAGTGGTGCCAGCTGTTGCGCCGAGGCCCCGCCCTGCAACGCATTCAGCACGGGCGTCGAGACACATTCGATGAATGCGTCGAGTACCGGGTCGGCGTGCAGGTCGGCCAGCGTGAGCGACTGGTCGGCGTCGAGGCTGCGGAAGCTGTTGGCGCGCGTCGCACCTTCCACGAGCAGCTGGACCGGGTTG
>JAGWVZ010000505.1 GCA_018970625.1 Myxococcales bacterium
AGCTGCGCCATTTGCCGCCCGCAACCCCCGAAATGCACGCCATTTGTTATGTGCGGCGGCAAGTCGACTTCCACAAACGCCAGCCCCATGGGCTCGGTCCCACACACAAAAGCCTGTGTTACCAGAATGACGCCATCGGCTCACCCGCGCGACACCTTGTCCCCACGGGTGGCCGACATACCCCGCGCAAACGTCGGCCTCGGCCGGGCGCATCACCCAATCACGACAGCGATGCCAGCTCGCGTGCCAGCGTCCGCGCTTCGATCATGTTGTCTTCGATCGAGCAGTACGTCCAGGCGCCATAGCGCCCGATCGAGTACACGCCATGGTTCGCCAGCGCCGCGCGCGCCTGCTGCACCTGCGCCATGCTCTGCTGCGTAATGTGCACATAGGCTGGATCGAGCACGATATTGTGCTCCGACACCAGCTTGTGTCCCTGAATCACGCCCGCCGTCGTCAGATCGGCCAGCACCTGCGCGCGTGCGCCCTGCATATCCACTGTCGCGTCGGCCGGGTACCCCAGCTCCACATACAGCGACATGCGGTCGGTGTTGAAGATGTTGTCGTAGAACCCAATGCGGTAAAAACAGTACTTCCGCTCGGGGAAATACACCCAGTGCAGCTTCTCCCAGCCTTTGCGATCAAAGCCGAGGTTGAACACCAGCACCTTGTTCCAGGTCAGGTCAGCCGGGTTGTGAGGCAGCCCCGTCATCTTCATCAGGCGCGGAAAAGGCGTCGACGAGATCAGCTTCTCGAACCGAATCTGGCGCTTTGTCGTCGTCGCGACCCTGCGCTCCAGATCCACCGATACCAGACCCTCCTGAAACGAAATTTTATTATCCGGAACCTCGTGCTTCAACGCTCGCACGTATTGAATCGCACCGCCCCGCGGATACGTGAATGTGCTGTTATAGCTCGTGTTATTGGTCTGCCGGAAATTACGGATAATATCCGCCACATCGGCGTACGGAAAAAATCGGCCCATCGCGTCCGTATCCAGACGGGTCAGGTCGGTTGCGTACAGCTTTTCATTGTAGGGAATCAGGAATTTCTCGGAAATGCCACGCCCGAATTTCCGATACAGCATCTCTTTGAAATTCGCCGGCGCAGAGCCGTCCGAACCCTCATCCTTGAAATACAGGTCATACAGGCACTCAATAAACTCGTCCTGCGGCAACTGATGGATATTCTTCTGAAACGGAAAATCGACAAATCCGTCCCGATAACGGACCGCGCTCTCTTTCTGAATCACGCGCACCTCGTCCTGAGGCATGCGGTCCAGAAGATACGTCTCCATATCCTTGTGCTTGAAATGGAAGAAATGCCCGGAATAATCCCAGACAAATCCGTCCTGCACCACCGTCTTGCAAAAGCCGCCAATCTCGGTGTCTGACTCCAGAATCAGGTAGTCATCCGAACCCACAAAGTTTGCGAACGACAAGCCGCTTACGCCGGCGCCTACAATCAGGTACTTCGTCTGGTCCATGTGTCACGTGTCAGCGGGTGGCAGGGTCATTTCGTCTCCGCTGTCTGACCTACCCATCCGCGCCTGTCAAACCTCCATGTCGTCTGAGTTGCCACCACCTGCGTCAGCGCACGAGGCTGCCCCGCCTGCGGTCACGGGCAAACCACACGATGCCCCCGCAGTTGACACCCTCGACTTCGCGCCCGCTGGCTGGGTTTGGCTCCGCCCGTGGGTGATAGGCCCACATAGCGCCGGGTTCCGCCTGATCGCCGGCTTCTACGCGCTCGCCCTGCTCACCCGATGGGCGCTCGTGCCCGGGCAGGGCCACCAGTTTGGCGCGTGGACTGCGCTGGCCTCTGTCGCCGCCATCGGTATCGTCACCCTGCGCGGCCGCCTCTGGTGGTTGCTCTCTGTCTGCGCCATGCTCGGCCCTCTGGTGCTACTCCGCGACTGGCTTACCCAGTCCGCTCTCATGGCCGCGCTTGGCACCGCCGGCCTGCTCTGCGCCAACCCGGTTCGCGACCATCAGCGCACCCTGAGCCTGACGATGGGCGGTATCGTCGCGCTCACCTACCTGTTGAGCGCCTTCCATAAAACCAACCACGACTTCTTCGATCCCGTCCTCTCCTGCGCCAACGAAGGGTGGGAGCGCATGCGACCCTGGCTCGGCGCCCTCACCAATCTGCCCGTCCGTCCCGCGATGCCCGCGCTCACCTGGCTGGCCGAGGTGGCCCTCGGCGTCCTCGTTTTATCGTGGCCAAGGTTCGGCCTCGCAGCGGCCGCCGCCTTTCATATTCCGCTCACGCTTACTTTCGAACCCTCCTTTCCGTTCGCCATGTTCGTTGGCTTTGTCGCCATGGATGCGACCGCGTTGCTGCATCCCGTGCGGTTTTTCAGGGCGGCGGTGATCTCGTGTGCCGTGCTCGGAATTGTCGCCGGCGTGTGGTCCGTTTCGGTGGAAGCGCCTCTGGCTGTTCCGGACCTCGCCCTGCGCGTTGGGCTCATGGCGTCTATCGGACTCTGGGCCGTCTGGCCACGACAGCCTGCCACGTCTGCAGCTACACGCACGGGCGCTCCTGCTGTTACCTATGTCAACGGTTCGACAGCTCTTCACGCCAGCAGCGCTGGCAGATTCGGGCCGCGCCTGGCCTGCACCGCCCTGGTTCTGCTCTGGCTGGCAAACGGCATGACACCCTACCTGACCACGCAGACCCAGCACACCGGCGCCATGCTCTCGAACCTTCGGGTTGACTCCACCTGCTGGAATCACGCGCTCATTCCCGCTTCATTTCAGCAGGTTGACCCCTATGTGCGAATCGACGACGCGCGGGTCGGGCAGGGCGATGCTGAACGCGAGGAGATTCTGCGCACTACGCTCTGGAGCACCACCGCCCTGCTGCAGATGCGGCGAAACTGGTGTCCTCGTCGGGACGGCCCCATCGTACTGGCCGGTTCATTTCTGGGGCAGCCACTGCACATCGCCGACCTCTGCGACGCCGCAGAACCTTTGCCCACGGGGCCAGGTGTCTGGTTTGGACCGGGCTGGTTCCCCGACTGGTTGCGCTTGCAGAAGAACTTGCCGCGCGCATGTCACGCGGCGTGCATGCACTGAGTCAGGCCGAACCGCCACCGCCAATGATGAAGGAACCGGGAGCGAGTCCCAGCCGACCCAGAGCGGCGCTGTACATGTCCTCTTCGCGGGTCTCGAAGACCAGCTCCGGGTCCAGGTCCATCGGGATCCACGACCCTTCGGCGATCTCGTCTTCGAGCTGATCGGGACCCCAACCGGTGTACCCAAGCATGAGACGGAAAGGGCCGGTCTCCGGGTT
>JAGWVZ010000506.1 GCA_018970625.1 Myxococcales bacterium
ACCGGCGCCTCAACACCGGGGTCAAGCTCCTCGGCCTCATCCGCCTCATCCTCATCCAGCGCGTCCCATGACGCGTCTTCCTCGATCACTGGCGCACCCGAACCCTCGTCGCTCTCCTCAGCGCCTGACGCAGGCAGCACGCTCGTCTGCTCTGATTCCGGGGCTGGTTGTGGCAGCGATTCAGGTGCCTGAACGCGCCGAATGCCCGGCCTGGTCAGGTTGTACAACAGCTCCAGCCCACCATTTCCGCGGTTGCCGCCGCGCATTTCCGCGCGCACGCTCGCCGAACCAAAGCGGCGTATAATCCACTCCAGGGAGAGCTCGAAGTCGTTCTCACGCACGTCGGTCGAGTTGATGTACGTGGCTCCCACATACAGGTTGTCACCGATGTACTTTCCTCCTTCGACGCGGGCAAACGCCTGACCCGACTGCGCATCGCCATCGATTCGAATGGTGTCGATTGGAATGCCCGATGAAGAGAGGATCTGGTCGGCAAGCAGGCCCGCCGCCAGCGAGCTCGCGGTCGCCAGCGCCTGCTGATCGCCCTCGACATCGCTGTCTGTGTCGCGTGGGCGCCCCGTCAGAAGAACGAAGAGAATGTCCTCCTGCGACAATTGCGGATCCGAGCGCAAACGAATGGCGTCGCTTCCAGAAGCGAACATCTCTTCCAGTGTCCCATCGACCACGACCGTGACGTTCGCCTCACCGCTCGACGCAGGCTCCAGCCGAGCCGCCACATCGGAAGCCAGCGTATGCTGCGCGCGAAAATCGATCACCGGATTCACGCTGTCGCGCTGTCCGTTGAAGGTCACAAAGCCGCGCGTAATGTCGAACTGCTTCCCTGCTACGCTCACCTGCCCTGAAGGCACGCGCACAGTGCCGCGCAGCGCATACGACATGCCCCGTAGTCGGGTCAGCAGATCGATTTCGAACTGCGCTTCGGCGAGCGAGTGACGCAGTCGGTTGCGTCCAGCCGTCAGAATACGAACGTCGGCGACCAGCGGCAGCGTAAACTCACTGGTCCCCGAAGCGTTCAACAGCACAGGGTCACGCCGCCCCACCTGTTCTCGTTCCACATCTTCGTTGACCCACAGAATCGGCGTCGGCGGCGCTGTCGGACCATACACGTTGCTCGACGACGTGGACGTCGCATCCACCTGAAGGTTGCGGAGCGTAATCGTTGGCGAAAAGACCTCGTTTGTCGTCTCGCCCTGCACACCGACGTTGCCGGTCACGTAGATTCCCATGCCCGACACATCGGCAACCAGAAAATTGCTCAGCCGAAGGGCCAGATTCACGTCGCGCGGGTGAAGGCCATGCAGTCCCACATGCCCCTCCATGGACATCTGACCCGTCGAGTCACGCACACCCAGCGATGTAATGTCGATGCCATCGTTCGAGAACGACATCGCCGCATCCACCTGGTCAAAACGTCGTCCCAGCGGAATGATTCCCAGTCGGCCATCGCTAAGCTGCAAGGTTCCGGCGATCGCCGGCCGGGCCAGAGTCTGCCCCACAGTCACCCGGGTCGTCATCAGGCCCGAGACGTCGTCCAGCCAGGACCCGACCAAGGAGGCAGGCAGCAGCGACTGCAGACGAGCCTCCACAATATCCAGACCAGCCACCACGCCCACGTCACCGTACCACGTCGCAACGCTGGCAAGGCGGTCTCGAAAATCGGTGGGAAGCGACAGGTCAACGTGCGCGTCCACAAGCGAGCGCTCACCATTCTGCACAAACGCCGTCGACTGGATCGTATTGGCGACATGCGAGAACTCAAACCCCGCCGCAAGCTCGTTATCGGCATCCACCCGCAGTCCCCGTAGCGCAAGCCGACCAAAGACATTCGGCTCACTCGCCGTACCCGTTACATCCACGTACCCTCGCAGCGCAGCCTCCCGGAGCATCGCCAGAGGGTCATCGGACCCCATGTCAGCGCCGGGCAGTGAGGTCACCCCCATCGCATCCAGCCACGGCGCGACGGGCACGCGCAACACGTGCAGACGGCCTGTAAGCGGCTGATTCAGGTCAGCCTCACGCGCCATGACCTGCGGGAACGTTGCCGGATAGCTCGCGGTAAAGCGAACCAGTCCGTCGCCGGCGCCCACAACCGAGTGAGTGTCCTCGGGCGAAATCTCCGCAAATGCAGGTAAGCTCGCCAGCGAGCGAGCGAGCACCGTTTCGCCAATGCCCAGCGTGGCCTCAGCCCGGAACCCCTCTGCATCGAGTCGAACAACGGCCACCGAGCTCGTCGCGGGAATCCCCTGCATCACCACGTGATCCATGGCGGCCGCCATCTGCACCGTTCCCTGCAGGCGGGTCGCCGATATATCGATCCGACCAGAGCCCATGAAGTCGGACGCGCCGCTCAGCTCCACGAGCGCCTCGGGAAGCGCCGACGCCGTGACGGGGCCCACGTCTCCATGAAGCTCCAGGGTGAGCGCATCGATCCACTGCGCCATACGGTTGGCCCGCGTCCGCTCCGCCGAGCGCCCCAGACGCACCCCGGTGAGTTGCCGAAGCCACAAAAGCAGGGCCTCAGGGTCGTCAACGACGGGTCGCAGGTCGGCATCCACGAACATGTCCAGCGTGCTCAACGGACACCCCTGCCAGTCCAGCCAGAGCGCGGCACGTAAACCAGCGCTGCCCTCGCGTCCCGTTCGCGCGAGGTCCTGTCGCTCCGTTTCGGCCCGACTGGTCAACGGATGAACAGGGCACCCTGCGATCGACGAGCCCTCACGCAGCGCGACACGCGGCACCATCGACTCCGGCGCCAGCTCTTCCACGTGCTCGAACCACGCAGATTCCGCGCGCGTGAAATACGCATACTCCGCCGCTCCAATGAACTCGATGCCATCGACCTGCATCAGCTCCATCTCGGGCTTCCCGTCGAATGACATACCACCGCCAGAAGCCGGGATAGCCACCGTCAGTCCACCGCCTGCCAACTCGACGTCACCGCGCATATTCGGGTCGGCGACGGTGCCGCTCAGCTCCAGCGAGCCCGACACTTCGCCTCTCGGTCGATACGACGCCAACGACTGAAGCCGTGACAGAAAAGGCGCTACCTGCAACGGAAACAGCTGTGCGCGGATACCAAAGCCACGGTTTTCGTCCAGCCGGTACTGGCCTGTGCGCAGGTTGAAAGACACCGGAAAACCGCCGCCAAACGTCTCGATCAGCACGAGCGGCTCGTCCGCCATGCGCAGCTGCGCATCCACGGTGACCTCGCCTGACGAAACGCCCACATCCATCGTGCCGTCGAAGTCTTCCACCGGGCCGGCAAAGACC
>JAGWVZ010000010.1 GCA_018970625.1 Myxococcales bacterium
CCGATTGTGCTCCTCGACCTGATGCTCCCCGACCTGGATGGGCGTCAGTTTAGCCAGCGCCTTCGTGCTCACCCCTGCGGCGACGAATGCGTGATCGTCGTCATTACGTCGCGCGACTCCCACGACGACCTGCACCAGGTCCTGGATGCCGGCGCCGACGATTATCTGATCAAGCCCGTCAACGTGGACGTCCTGACGGTCCGCATGACCATTGCGACCCGACAGTTTCGCACCCTGATGGCCCGCAAGCGCGCCGAGACGGGGCTACGCGACAGCGAGTTGCAGGTGTCCTCCATTCTGGCCAACGCGCCACTGCGTGTCTTCAGCGTCGACCGCGACGGACGCATTTCGCTTTCCCGAGGCCGTGAGGAACAGAGCACACCCGTCATTCAGGAGGGGCTGCGCGTTCAGGATGTCTTCGAGGACACTGACATTCACCGCGACATTCAACGCGCCATGCGAGGCCCCGCCTTTGGGGCCGTCCGGCGCATCGGTCCACGCACCTGGGACGTCTGGTACTCGCCTCGCATCGATGCCCACGCCACCGTCACAGGCGTCACCGCCATCGCGACCGACATCACCGACCGCGTCGAAGCCGAAGAGCGCCTGCGACGCTCAGTGGACGAGATCGCCACGGAACGCGACGAGATTCGCAGTGTTCTACACCGCGACCGGTCCGGTATCGTGATCATCGATGGTGACGAGCGCGTCGCGTTTCACAATCCGGCCTCTCGCAAGCTGCTGGGTGTTCCCGTCGAGGTGTTTGGGCGTCCCTGGGATGAAGTGCTGGCCATGGCACCCGACGATCTGGCGCGGATTCGAAGCCAGATGAGCCGCCGCGAGAACGAGCGCGAACGGCTGCGCGTTGAGCTGCGCGGTGCAGGCGGCAAGCGCACCTGGCTGGATGTCGAGGTGTGCAACGCGCCTCGCGTGATGGGCCGCTGGGTGCTGTTCGCGTACGACGTCTCGGAGTCGGTCGAGCTACGCAAACAGCTCGACTCCGAGCCTGCGCCGGGCGAGTTGCTCGGCAGAAACCCGTTGATGCAGGTCCTGCAACAGCAGCTGCGCGAAGCCTCGCTCGTGGACTGGGTTGTGCTGATTGAAGGTCCGCCCGGGTCGGGACGCACCACCGCTGCACAGGCGATTCATGCAGGCAGCCGGCGACGCGCCGCGCCCTTCGTGGTGATTGACTGTGCCGTTGTCTCAGAGGCCGCCCTGGAAGACTGGTGGACAGGCCGCAGTCAGGGTCCTGCCAACGCACAGACCCCGTGGACCCGCGCGCTCGGTGGAACCCTCTTCGTCGATGGCGTGGACGCCCTGCCACACCCTGCACAACACCTGTTCCGACGTTGGCTGGAAGATCGGGAACTCGGCTCGTTTGCTGACGAAATGCGCATTATCGTGGGTACACGTCGCGACCTGAATGAGTCGGTCGAACGAGGGGATTTCATCGCGGGACTGCTCTCGCGCTTTCGCGCCATGCGGATTCGCGTGCCGTCGCTGCGCGAGCGACGCGACGATATTCCGATTCTGTGCCACGCATTCATTCGACGCTGGCAAACCCGCACCGGGTCGCGCGACATCGAACTCAGCCGCGACGCGCTTCAGGTGCTGCTGCAGCATCGTTGGCCCGGCAACGTGCGCGAGCTGCAGGCTGCCCTCGATAGCGCCCTCGCGATCGCCGAACACAACCGGATAGAAGCCGCGGACCTGCCCCCGGAGCTGCTGACCCTGCCCATCATCGATGACCCCACGCTGCCGCCAGCCGACGAGCGGCAGCAAATCATGGACGCTATCGAGCGCGCCGGTGGTAACCGCAAGCGCGCCGCGCTGCTGCTCGGCATGTCACGCGCCACCCTGTACCGCCGTCTGGATCGATACGGCATCTCGCGCGAAGACGAGGGCCGACAATAGGGCGCCGGTGCGGAACGGCAGCCGTTACAGCGACCCGAAGTCCGACACGACCCGGAACTCAGCGCCCGCGTCTGCACCACCGTCACCCGGGCGGCGCACCACAATCGTCTGCATGCCCGCTCCCAGAGCAGCGCGCGCCTCGTCCAGATGATCCGTCAGAAATAGCACCGACGACGGCTCGGCTCCGATGGCGGCGGCGATCGCCACATAGCTGGCGGCCTCGCGCTTGGGACCGGTCGTCGTATCAAAATACGACGTCAGATACCCGGTCAGGTCACCCGCGACCGAGTACCCAAAAATGAGCTTCTGCGCCGTGACACTGCCCGACGAATAGATGTGCAGACCCAGTCCGGCCCCGAACCAGCGCTGCAACGCCGGGGCGACATCGTCATACACATGCCCTTTCATCTGGCCCTGCGCGTATCCCTGCATCCAGATGCGCCCCTGCAGGTCTTTCAGGGCGGTCGTTTTTCGGTCCGTGTCCATATGATCGAGCGCGGCTGCAACCACCTGCGCCGCCAGCCGATCCGGCGTCTGCGTCACGTCCAGCGCCACGTGTGACACACCCGCCTCGGCATCACGCACGCCCTGCGAAGCAAAAGCGTTTGCATGCGCCAGCAGCTCAGACTGACCAGCCTCACTGGCGAGCAGCCCGTGCACGTAATCGTTCATGTGCGCCCGCGCATACGGAAACAGCACCGAGTACACAAAGTCGATGGCCGAGGTCGTCCCTTCGATATCCAGAACGACGTGACGCACATTGGCCGGCAGACTCATGAGGATGCTCCTGACACTCAAACAGGTGGACGGGTGGAGCGCGTGTCTGGCACCGACCTCGGCAGCGGTCAAGTCAGCACCCGGTCCGGCCCGGTTCATGTCATGGCGCGTCGCTCACCAGATACAGGGCGGGGGTGAGGGTGCCCTCGACGCCGGTATCGAGCGCGGTGATGCGAACCGTGGTGGCAGCACCACTGTCGGGGAGCAACGAGTTGATGCTCACCGCGCCGTCCAGGTGTTGGCGGGCAGTAGGGCCCTCGGCGGTGACGTTGGCGAGCACGCGGACCGCGCGGCCAGAATCGACCTCGACCAGCTGAGCGGTACAGTCCGTGGTGCAGAGCTGGGTGCTGGTCGCGTTGCAGTAAAAGCGGTTGGGGTATCCGGTGTGGTTCTGCGTGGTGAACGCGTCGCGGGTTGTGGTTCCATCGTCGGTCTCGACGAGAATGAAATCATCGACCTCCCAGAAACTGTTCGCCTCGTAGCTGCC
Source organism: Myxococcales bacterium (assembly GCA_018970625.1). The sequence continues at coordinate 3,179 of JAGWVZ010000010.1, forward strand.
CGCAAACCGGATATTCTGCCCGGCATCGCGCTGCAGACAAAACTCGGCTTCGTGCACGATCGTCGGTGATTGCGGGCAGAAAATGAAGCCTTCGGCGCGCAGGTCTTCGCGAATGCCGTTCAGACGCGCGTAGTCGGCCGTGTTCTGTTTGGCGATAAATGGAGCTACCTGCATGGACCGATACCGCTCCATGTCGATGCAGACGGGGGTTTTGGATTCACCGCCGGTGATCTGAAAGAAGGCGCCGCTTCGGGCCCGGGGCACCTCACAGCCAGTTTCAGTCTGGCGCAGCGACGCAAATACTGCCACCAGACCATCAGCCGAATCGACCGTCGCGGTGTATTGCAGCTCGGCCACGGCGCCATCGGGTCTGGCGATTGTCCAGCGCGTTCCGGTCACGGAGGGCACAACCGCGACACCATCCAGCGTCGCCGACGACGCATCGGGAGTCAGGTTCTCGTGCTCCAGTCCCAGCCACAGCGGGTTTGTCACGGGTGTGTCGTACAGCAGAGCGACCCGAACGCGTACGGAGTCGCCCACATCGAATGTTCCACCGTCAATGTCCTGCACCAGCACGCCCGTGTAGGCGGGCGCCACTTCGGGGCACGGTTCCACCACGGGTACGTCCGCGACATCGGCCGTTGAACCGTCGGTTGCGTTCGCTGCATCCTCGGCGTCCACCACATCCATGACATCCAGCGCGGCGTCCGATGAGCCGTCGGCTGCCGCAAGGTCTGTCTCGACGTCTTCCAGCGCGACATCGGCGGGGGCATCCTCTTCGGCGGCCGTGTCGGCCGTCCCCGGATCGGGACGCCCGGAGTGTGTGTCCGACGGTTCGATGTCGCGGCCTGAACCGGTGCCGTTGCCGCACGCAGTCAGCAGCATCGTCAGATACAGGGCTGCGTACAGCACGTTGGCCTTCATGATTCACTCCGCGACGACGGCGAGTTTGTCTTTGAGCAAACGCTCACTAGCTGCGCTTTGTTCTGTGTCCAGCCCCAGCGGCATTTTGCGGTGCGTTATCATGAAGTCAGCGCTTGATCTCCGGCCCGCCCTGAATACTGTACAAGTGTTCACACCCGGAGTGATTCATGCAAAATCCGTTGCCTTTCCCGGACCCGGTTCGGCGCCCTACCTCTCGTGCCATTCGCATTCCTGCACTACCGCCGCCTGTCGATGGTGAACTTCGGCAGGTGAACATGGAGGATATTTTTCGGGAGCCTGTTCCGGACATCGAGTCGTCCACACCCTCGGGCAGATCCCCTGAGACGCTACCCGCACCGGTACGGGCCTCCTCGCTGCTTCGGTCTGCTGAGAGTACCGAACTGCGTTTTAGCCTTCAGGCGGTGCGCGGCCGGCTGTGCGAGCTGCGTGACACAAGTGCCTCTGCCGCCCTGTCGGCGCTGGTTCAGCTGGTCTGGCAGGCACAATGTGCGGGTGAGCCCGCCGCCTGGATTCACGGCGGGACGGCAGGTCTTCACGTCAGCGATCTGCTTCAGGTCGGCGTAGATCCGGCCGCGCTGGTGATCGTACGGTTGTGGAAAGAAACCGATGCGCTGCGCGCCGCCGAGCGACTCCTGCGTAGCGGTGCTTTTGGTGTCGTTGTACTCGATCTGCGGTACACCAACGCCTTCGGCGCCCCCGAGGCAGGGCGCATGGCAAAACTGGCCGAGACCTATCAGACGGCTGTCGTGGTGCTGTCTGCTCAACCGCTCTCGGTCGCAGCAGGGTCACTCGTTTCGCTGCGGCTTACGGTACACCGCAAAAGGTTGCCCGATGGGCGCTTTCAACGAACCTTCGAGATCCTGCGCGACAAACAACACGGACAACAAAGCCTGCAGCATGACGAAGTCGAGGGGCCTGACGGGTTATTCTGAACTCTACCACCCCTGAAATCACCCACTCTGCACACACACGAAACCCCCACGGACCAAACGAGGGCCAGCATAGACCACCACACGGTCATCGGTGAGGCCTGCCCGAATCAGCCGAAAAATAATTACGTCTGATTTTCACAAATCTTTCGTAACTTTGCACGACTCTGGTACTTCAGGAACACAACCATCAGAACCACAGTGCGAAACCTGCAAGAGGACAACCATGGCGACCACGCCCCAGGGCCAGACCACCAATCTCGTGAACATGACCGACGCCACCGCCGAGACCGTGCTTGGAGAGCCCGGGATTGTGCTCATCGACTTCTGGGCTGCCTGGTGTGGCCCCTGTCGCACCTTCGCTCCCATCTTCGAGGCCGCCGCCAGACGCCACCCCGACATCACGTTTGCCAAGGTGGATGTTGACAGCAACCGAAACCTCTCCGGCATGTTTTCCATTCGCTCGATTCCGACGATGATGGCATTTCGAGACGCCATCCCCGTATTTGCCCAGCCTGGCATCATGCCGGGCGAGGCCATCGACGACATCATCCGGCAGATCAGGGCGCTCGACATGGATGACGTCCGACGCCAGGTCGCAGAACGTCAGGCACCGACGCGCTAAATCATAAACCCATTTCCGCGGCGTCAGGCTGTCACCAGAAAATGGCGCCATGACCTGAATCCGCAGGAACCCGGAAAATTCCTGATATTTCCGGTTTCAGCGGGCATTCAGATTCAATCCGCCGGCATACGAATAACTGACGTCACAGTCATATCCGTACGCATATAAACCCATGGGTTCGGTCGCCGTGACGCGATGCACGCCATCGTCTACCGGTACGCGGTAAATCACCAGGCCTGAATCGGCCAGCGCCTGTGCCGAAACGGTCACGGGCGCCCCATCGAGTGTCACCGAAGCTGTCGCCGGAACAATCAGCGTCAACCAGTCCTGCAGATAATCTGCCGGCGTCAGCACCGTATAATCCGTGCGAAACTGCTCCTGCGGCACCAGCATCATCAGCGCCGGATCGCCGATACCGGAAGGTTGTGCGTTCTCGCCAGCGGACCCGACATTGCACGAGCTCTCGGAAGGAATGGCGCAGCGTTCAAAGTCCGAGACACCATCGCGAAGGCACGGGTCGCTGCCGAGCTGCGACGACGACCCTGTCAGAAACTGCGCCACGGTCACCGGAGCCGTCGCGGTGAGTACAAAGTCATTTGCTGACTCAAACTGCAGCACCTGCCCTGCGTTCAAGGTCACTGACGCGGCACCGGGCTGCGCGGGAACCGTGAATACGGTCGTGCCATCGGTCGCCGAAACCACGCGATACAAATCACGCTCCCGTCCACGAGCCGCCTGTTTGGCGACCAGATAGGTGGTTCCCCAGGTATCCACAGGCAGTTGCTGTTCCTCCAGGTGGTCACAGTAGGTGACATTCCGAGGCACATTCGCGCACTCCGCACCCGCGAACACCGCGATGGGGCGATCCGATCGAATTCGCATGCCGCTCAGGTCGGCCTGATCCACGTCGGGCGGGATCATGGACAGCACGTCACCTGCCTGCAGGGTCACGGTGCGGGTTTCACCGGCAGCGAGCGCAGCAAACCCGGGGCCGGCAGCCACACCCGTGCGGGCTGGGGCGCTGATGGTCACCTGGGTTGCGCCATCCACAGCCGACGCCAGCGTCACAAATGAACGCAGCGGGCGCGACCCAACAAACGGAATATTCTGCACCTCGGTGGGCCAGCCAAGCACCATATAATCCGTGCCCAGCGCGTTGATGGGCAGCAACAGCGAAGCGTCGTTGGAATAAACCCCCGAATTCTGCCGAGGATTAAACTGGTGCGCGGTGACTGGCGTCGTAGAGATGACCCGGTAACCGATAGGACGAAGCCCGGTGTCATCCGCATTGGCCTGCGGCAGATCCAGCGTCACCAGATCGCCCGACGCCACCACCGCCGGACCAGCCACCAGGCGCCCGGCCGCATCGATCACCGTAATCTCGGCCGGTTCGGGCGACGGGTTGGACACGCTGACGGAGAACTGCTGCTCAGAAGCAGGTGCACCGCCAAAAACGGCCTGATCCGAGTTGTCGAGGTCCACCGCTACAAAGCCGCAGCCCAGATAGGATTTCTCGTTTCCACCGCACGGCTCGGTACAACGGCCAGCCGCGCAACCAAAGGCGCATGTCTCGGCGACGGTTTCGGTCACGCCGTCGTCGCCACAGGCCAGCACGCGATTATCGACGCATCGAAAGCCGCCCGGAGTACAACCAGCGGCGGAGTCCGGCTCGCTGGCGACGTCCTCGTCCACGACATCCTCCCCGGGGCCTCCGTCGTCACGGTCGTCCGTATCGCTACCGCTGTTGCTGCTATCGCCCTGACCCGGTCGCCGTACATCATCGGCCTCGCGCGAGGCCGCGCCTGAATCACCGCCGCAAGCGATCCACGGGAGCACGAAGACCGGCAGAAGCGCACGTAGTCGTAGCGCAACCGTGGGGGCAGACGCAGGCAAAGAATAACCAATGGGGTGACGCATGGCGGACCGCTCCAGCTCGCAGAGGAACAGCAATACCCGCGCTGAGTCGCAGACAGCGGGCTCAGTGGTCAAGCGTAACGACGAGACTCGCGCGCCGAATGACGCATGAACAGGTCGCAGCAGCGGTTGGGCTCGCCGGCGACGGGTGCGGCACCGGCCGCGAGATGAACTGCAGAAACGTGCTTTTGCGTCGCACAGTTTTTGCTCTATGGGCGGCGGCGGCGTGCCTCCCGCTCATGCACAGGTCCTGTTCGCGGCTGATGAGGACCGAAACAGGTGTCACGAGCGCCCATTCCGGCACGTATCGTGCCGCTCTCTGAGTTTCCTGATTTTCAGTTTGAGCTTTATCGATTCAGTCGTCATAAGGCGTCCCGCGCAATCGCTCGACACCCAAACCGGAGGCCACTCATGACCCGTTCAACGGTTCTATACGCAGATCTGATCACCGCGCTTCAGAAGGCCACCCGGGTCTGGGGAGACGAGCTGCGCCAGGAGTGTCAGCGTGTCGGTGGCCCTCGCCATACGTCCAGCTCGAGCGCGACGATCGACGCAGAGCTTGAGCTTCGCATTCGCGAGACCCTGCAGCAGCTGACGCCCATGTGGGGGATCGTGGGCGAAGAGAGACAGGATCAGGACCGCCCGTGTATGGATGAGTCGGGTCATATCTGGCATGTGGACCCGAACGACGGCACGGAACCATACATCAGCGGCATGCGCGGCTCGACGATCAGCATTGGCCTGACGTGCAAAGGCGAGCCGGTGCTGGGCATTATCCATGCCTTCTCGTGGCCCGACGACGACGGACTCACCGTCAGCTGGCACGAAGGTGGCTCACTGCAGGTATCTCCTGCGTGGGAGCAGCGTGGCCCGGCGCAGGGTGCCCCACTGGCGAGCGGTGGACCGCTGACGCTGGTGTCGCACCATGCCTGGCGGTACATCGAAAGCAATCAGCGCATCGTAGAGAATGGGCGCTTTATGGCCATACCGTCGATTGCGCTTCGTCTGGCGCTGGTCGCCTGCGGTCATGCTGACGCCATGCTGGGTGCCAACGACGTGTCCAGCTGGGATATCGTCGCCGGGCACGCGCTGGTGCGTGGCGCCGGCCTGGATCTGTGGCGATCGAATGGCAAGCCGATCCGCTATCGCGACACCTCGACCTTCGTGCGAGGGCCGATGGCTGCCGGTCCGATGGCGCTCGCGACAACGCTGGCCCAACGCACCAGCGAGGTGGCGCTCACCCCTGATCGCCCCGGCGCCGTACCGCCCGGACAGACGCTTCGTTTCTCGCCGCGACTGTGGGATGCGACCCGGGGCCGGTCATCGTCCGCATCAGGCGTGAGTGCATCCAGCGCACAGGATGTTCCCGATGCGGCGACCCTGAAACGTATTCAGGGCGCGCTGCTGGGTCAGCTGGTGGGCGATGCGCTTGGGGCGCAGGTCGAGTTTCGAACGTCCGGCGATATTCGGGACGCCTTCCCCAAAGGCCTGCGCCAGATCTCGATTCCAGGGGTCTTTGAGACGATGCCCGGACAACCGACCGATGACTCCGAGCTGGCTCTTCTGCTCGCCCGGTCGCTGGTGTTCCGCAGCAACTGGGACGCCGAGGACATCGCCTCGGCCTACGTGTGGTGGTTCAAGTCGGGGCCTTTTGACATTGGTGCGACCACCCGGCAGGCGTTGCAGGCGGGTGCCATCGCACAGCAGGAGTCCACCTCGGTGGCGCAGGCCTGCCAGATCGACGCCAATCCTCAGTCGCAGGCCAATGGCGCACTCATGCGCTGTATCCCGCTCGCCATCTTTGCGGCTGGTATTCCAGACCCTCTGATCGCGCGCACCTGGCTTGTAAAAGCGGCTCGGCAGGACGCCGGATTGACCCACCCCCACCGCGTTTGCGGCGACGCCAGCGTCGCCTTCCTGCTCGCGGCCGAACGGGCCATTCGTACCGGCGAAGACGGCCCTACCGTGTACCGTCATACGGTCGAGTTCGCGCGCAACCTGCGGCTGCACCCCGATGTGCAACAACGGCTGCAGCTTGCTGCCGATGAGCGCCCCGAATCCATGGATACCTTCGCACAGGGGTGGGTGCTGCTGGCGCTGCACAACGCCATGTGGCACCTCGCCCACCACACACCCTTTGAAGAGGCGCTCGTGCAGACCGTGGCGTGCGGTGGAGACACCGACACCAACGGCTGTATCACCGGCGCGCTGCTCGGCGCCCTCCATGGACGACAAAACATCCCGCCCGCGTGGCGCAACGCTGTACTCTCCTGCGTGCCCACAAAGGGCATCGTGCACGTCCAGCAACCTCGACCACGCCCGTTCTGGCCCATCGATGCCATGAACCTCGCCGAGGCGCTCTGGCATGCCGGCCGGACAGGCATCGATACGCTGACGACGGACATCTGAACCGCACGGCAGCCCACACCTGCCCATGAACCACCGCCACCTGGCCAAACGGCACAGGAGCGCGGGGACGACTCACCGGCCCGGGTTTGCTCGACTCAGGCAAGAGGGAACCTCCAGCACACGCAGAGCGGTGATGTGTCCGCCGCCCTGCCCGGCTGGTGCCCGAGGTCAAAACGTACGCTGAAGCAGCACCGCCCTGCACCGCTGCCATCGCCATTCACGGTTTTGTTGCGACACCCGGCGGTGCCGCCCAGCGACCGCCCTGCACAGATCCAGACCGGGACTTGACGTACGCCGCGCAGGCAATACGATACGCATGTTCAGTACATGTTCCCGTATGGATGGTGGCGTCATGCCCGAACAGAATTCCGACCTTCCCAGGCGTCTGGCCTGTATCGAGCTGCCCTCTTTTGCGCTGCAGCTGCTGCTTCGCCGGCCAGGTCAGGATCTGCAGGTGCCGTGGTCGGTGGTCAACCGCGAGGATGCCAGCGGAGAGGTGTGCGCGGTCAACCGGGCAGCATGGGCGGCGGGCGTGCGCCCGGGCATGCGGGTATCTGCCGCGATGTCCCTGTGTAGCGGCTTGCGTACGGGCGTGGTCCCGGCCGAGGAGCTGACAACCGTTACCGCGCAGCTGCAGGAGGGTCTTCGCACCTTTAGCCCGTATGTGCAGGGGCATGGTCGTCGGCCGGGGGTGTTCTGGCTGGATGCCTCGGGGTTGAATCGTCTCTTTGGGGGAGCGCGCAGCTGGGCGATTCGTCTGACGCTGTGGTTACAGCAACAGGGATGGCGAGCGACGATTGTGGTGGGGTTTTCACGCTTTGCGACCCACGCCATCGCCTGCCGTGGCGGAGGTCCATGGCTGCTGGACTCCCCCGCCGATGAAGCGCGCGCGCTGGGGTTGGTACCGCTGGAACGGCTGGGCCTGCCGCTTGTGCAGCTGGAGCTGATGCGTGACCTTGGCCTGAACACACTGGGCGATCTGGCGCTGATGAGCGGCGCAGAGGTGCGACGACGCTTTGGCGCCGAGGTTCTGGCGATCTGGCAGCAGGCGACCCGTAGCGACGAGGTTCCGGTACAGGATGACGCGCCGTTACCACCGGTGGCATGCCGACTTGACGATCTGGACGAGCGACGCCCCGATGTCATGCGGCTGCTGTGGCTGGTCGAGCAGCAGCTGGATGCTCTGCTGCGCGCGCTCGACGACCGTGGCCAACACGCGAGTGCGCTGCAAATCACGCTGCACATGGACAACCGAACCACGCAGGATGCGTCTGTACGGATGGCGCAGCCGACACTGTCGCGCGCGGTGATTCTGGACCTTGTGCGACTACGCCTCGAGGCGGTGCACCTGACGAGCGGCGTGCAGGCCATGCACCTGCAGCTGGACGGCACCGAAACCCTTCGACAACAGGCGCAACTCTGGAACGCAGCAGCTGGGCAGGGCGGCGGTACGGTTCGTCGCGATCTGGATGCGGCCGCACGTGCCATGGCGCGCATCGCAGCGGAGTTCGGCTCCGAGAGTGTGGGCGTCATGGAGCAGCATGAGGGGCACCTGCCAGAGGCGCAGGTGCGATTTAAGCCGGTGACCCATGTGCATGCTCCTCATCCGTCACGCGAACCGACCCTGTCCCTGGTTCGCCGCATACTGGCGGCCCCTGTTTCGCTGCCCCACCGGGGCAGCCACGAGCCGGACGGATGGCTGGTCGCGGGCATGGACGCCGGACCGGTGGTGTATTGTGCCGGTCCCTATGTGATCTCGGGCGGCTGGTGGCAGCGCGAAGTACACCGGGATTATTATTATGCCGAGACTCGGCGGGGCGATTTATTATGGATTTATTACGACCGACGTCAGCGGGCCTGGTTTCAGCACGGAGTGGTACACTGATGCGCCAGGAATTATTGTGAGCCGTTATGTCCCACTCTGGGTCCGCAGCAATTTCAGTTTTCTGGAAGGTGCGGCACATCCGGATGAGTACGTCGAAGAGGCAGCGCGTCTGGGTTTACACGCCATTGCCCTGACCGATCGCGACGGCGTGCATGGCATTGTTCGCGCGCATGTGGCGGCGCGTAAAACAGGTACTCAATTACTGATTGGCACCGAATTGACGGTCGAGCAAACCGACCGACTGGTGGTGCTGGCAACCGACAGAGTCTCTTATGGGGCCATGTGTGGTCTGATCAGCCAGGGTCGGCTCCGGTGCCCCAAAGGTGAATCCAGCGTCACGTTTCCAGAGGTGTTACAGGCGGCTCCCGGCCTGATTGCGCTGTATGGGACATCGGGGGCACCCGACCGTCACGACCCGGTGGTGAAACAACGTCTGGCGGGGCTGTGTGACGCTTTTGGTGATCGTCTGTACATGGTGGTGGCTCGTCACCGCACTGTCGCCGACCGCATGGTAGAGCGCGCGGCCCGGGACTGTGCAGCCCACTATGGCATTGCGACTGTGGCAGCCCCGGAGGTTCTCTATACGGGACCCGAGCGGCGCGACCTGCAGGACATTGTGACGAGTATTCGCCATGGGCTTGCAGTGCAGCGCATTGGCACACGTACAAAGCCCAATGCGGAGTTTGGTTTACGTACCCCGCAGGCGATGCTGGATTTATATCGCGACGATATTCCCAGTGTGTTGCGCACGCTGGAGATCGCAGAGCGCTGTCATTTCTCCCTGGATGATATTCGCTATCGCTATCCGAGCGAAACCCTTTCGGAAGGAGAAACCTCGACGCAACGCCTGCAACAGCTGACATGGAGCGGCGCACACGCGCGTTATCAGGGCCGTATTCCAGATGACGTACGCCTTCAGCTCGACAAGGAGCTCGCGCTGATCGAGGAGCTCGATTACGGCGGGTATTTCCTGACGATGCATGACATTGTGCAGTGGTGCAAATCGCAGCAGATTCTTTGTCAGGGTCGAGGCTCAGCGGCCAACTCGATTGTTTGTTATTGCCTTGGAATTACCGCCATTGATCCCGTTCGTCTGGGGTTATTATTCGAACGTTTTCTTTCGCGGGAGCGCGCCGAGCCACCGGATATCGATCTGGACATTGCGCATGAGCGCCGGGAAGAGGTCATTCAATGGGTGTATCAACGTTATGGTCGTGACCATGCGGCCATGGTGGCCAATGTGGTGCGCTACCGGCCGCGTTCTGCCGTGCGTGACGTCGGCAAAGCGCTCGGAATACCGACCACAACGCTCGATCGTGTCGCGCGCCTGCTCTCGCATCGTGCCCATGTGGACGCCAACGTGCTGCTTCAGGCGGGTCTCGACCCCGAAACCCCCTTGCACAGGCACCTGATACGGCTGTCCAATGACCTGCTGGGATTTCCGCGTCACCTGTCGATTCATCCGGGTGGATTTATTCTGGGGCATGAACCGGTGCATTCACTGGTACCGATCGAAAACGCCACCATGCCGGATCGCACCGTCATTCAGTGGGATAAAGAGGATGTCGAGGCGCTCGGTCTCTTTAAGGTGGACCTGCTGGGACTGGGCGCACTGAGCCATATTGACCGCTGTCTGCGGATGTTAAGGACACATCGGGAGGTTGACCTGACGCTGGCTGATATTCCCGCCCATGATACCGCCACCTTTGAGATGATTCAGCGTGCCGAGACCGTTGGTGTATTTCAGATTGAGAGCCGAGCGCAAATGCAGATGTTACCGCGTCTGCGACCGCAGAACTTCTACGATCTGGTGATTGAAGTCAGTATTGTTCGTCCCGGCCCGATTACGGGCGACATGGTACACCCTTACCTTCGCCGACGACGGGGAGAAGAGAAGGTCGAATATCCACATCCATCCCTTCAGGAGGTGCTCGCAAAGACGCTGGGGGTGCCGCTGTTTCAGGAGCAGGTCATGAAGCTGGCGATCATCGCCGCTGATTACACACCCGGCGAAGCCGACCAGCTGCGGCGTGACATGGGTGCCTGGCGCTCTGAAGGTCGAATGGAGCAGCATCGGACAAGAATTGTGTCCCGCATGATGTCACGCGGTATCGCACAGGAGTTTGCGGAGCGCGTCTTTCACCAGATACGTGGATTTGGCGAATATGGATTTCCCGAGAGTCATGCCGCGAGCTTTGCGCTGATTTCCTGGGCGACCGCCTGGTTGCGGTGCCATTTCCCGGCTGCATTTACCGCGTCACTGCTGAACGCCATGCCCATGGGATTTTATAGTGCATCGACCGTTATCGACGAGGCCCGCCGGCGAGGCGTCGAATTCCGCCGGGCAGATATCCAGCTCTCGGACTGGGAGTGCACGCTGGAACCATCGGCGCCCGGACATTGTGATGTACATGCAGTACGTCTGGGACTGCGGCCCATTCGGGGCTTGCAGGTCGCACACTGGGAACAGATTCAACGCGCGCGACAGACCGCGCCCTTTCTATCGATCGACGATCTGGCCAGGCGAGCCGCATTACCACGCAGCACACTCGAGGCGCTGGCGCGGGCGGGTGCCCTGACATCGCTGGAGACTGACCGACGCTCTGCTCTCTGGTTAGCCGGAAACAGCCCCATCGAACCCGAACTGCGCTGGCTGGACACCGATGAAGCCATCCCCGAGTTTCAGCCACTCAGCAACTTTGACCTGGTGGGATGGGATTATCGCACCATGGAACGAAGCCCCGAACAACACCCCCTGTCTCCGCTGCGTCCTCGCCTGCAGGCCATCAACCTGCCCGATGCGCAGACCATCGCCCAGCTGCAGGATGGAGCCAGAGCAAGGTTTGCGGGTCTGGTCATTTGTCGTCAGCGGCCCGGAACTGCGGGCGGAGTGGTATTCATGACACTGGAAGACGAAACTGGGTTTGTGAATGTCGTATTGTGGCAAAACGTATTCGAAAAATATCAGGTGCTTGCAAAAACCCTCTCGTTTCTGGGCGTCTCCGGACTCATTCAGGCGCGAGAGGGCATTACGCATCTGATTGCAGAACAATTATGGCAACCCCGACTCGACAAAGAACCACGCCTGGTGGGTAGCCGCGACTTTCACTGAACCCGCCGCAAGCCACAAACCCTGCACGACGTTTCACGAACGCGAAGCGTCGTTACCGGGGACCACAGTCGCCGCAATCCGTACCAAAGGCGCACAGGCTGGTAATGGAACCCGCCCCACCGTCGTCGCACTCGCCATCAAATGGATACGAGCAGGTGTCCGAGCAACCGCCGCCGCCGCCACCGCCGCCAGCGCAATCGCTGCAGTCAGTACCGGGAGCACAGAACGCGAAGTCGCCGGTTTCGTCGCAAAACCCGTCCAGCGCAAACAGACACGAGTCATCACAACCGCCGCCGCCGCCGCCGCCACCGCCGCCACAGTCGGCCTCGTCGTCGCCCAGCAGGCAATCATCAAATCCATCGCACACCCACGAGACGGGAATGGGGGTACCATCCGCACAGATGTAATCCGTGCCGCCACCGCCACCGCCACCGCCCCCGCCGCAATCGGCTTCGTCGTCACCAAAGAGGCAATCCTCGATGCCGTCGCAAACGCTTGTGGCAGGAATAGGCGTGCCATCCACGCAGGTGTAGTCGGTACCACCGCCACCACCGCCACCGCCACCGCCACCGCCACCACCGCCACCACCGCCGGTCAGCGGGGGTTCGGCTTCGCCAGCGCGTCCCACCAGAAGGCTGTAGCTGCCCTCAACGCCCGCCGACTGACCTGCGACCACAATCAGCGCCGAAGCACCTGCCGACACCGTGACCGACGACAGCGACGACGTCGACGATGCGGTGGAAGCACCATTGGCGACGCACAGCACAGACGCATCGCCGGGGCGAACATCGGGCGCGTACTGCAGGAGCATGGCGTCGGGCAGGGTCAGCACGTTGGTATTCAGGCCGGTGCGCAGAAAAACCTGCGCCTGAACCGGCGTAGTCGAGGTCGTCGTCAGCCGATACACATCGGCAAACACCACCGGACCCACAATGCGCGAGCAAGTCAGATCCGGCTTGCTAATGCCATAATCCGACTCGAAGTGCGTTCCGGACAACGTGGTGAAACCAGAATCAGGAACCACCACGTTCGTCTCACGATAGGAATCCGGATCAACCGGCGTACCACCCGAGGAGTCATCGGTTCCGCCGCCTGCGTCCCGAATCGGGTCCGTCGGGTCCGTCCCATCATCCGTGCCACCGTTGGCGTCCAGGAACACACGGACGTCGTCTTGAGCTTGCTCTTCTCCGGCGTCGTTCGAGTCGCCTCGCCCGCCTCCCGACTCGCGCACGTCCGGGACGCGGCCTCCGGGGGCGCCCTCTACCGGCGCCAGAACGTCCTCACTGGAGCAGCCCACAAAGGCGGCAGCAGCAAACACAACAAACAAGCTTCGCACAGAAGTGCGAAACCGGGGGGGGCATGCGTTCAGTGTAGTCTTCATAACACTTTGCGATAGCGAAGGTGCGAGTACGCAGCAAGCGCCGTGTGTCACAACCGGCACTAAAATGCCGCTGTACTGCCGCTGAATGCCACCAGTATCGCTGCATTAAAGATCCTCGAAGATCCTCGTCCACCACGGAAGCCTTCCATCTGGGCCAAACCTTCCCCCCAATTCGAAATCCCCACGTCAGAAATCACACCCGCCCTGAACGAACCCATGAACGGGCTACACTTTGGGCGGAGACTTCGTTTTCCACGACGTTGCCGCCTTCAGCGTGAGAGTTGGTGGCGCGCCGGGCGTTCTGTCCGCAGGCGGCAATGGCGGCTGGGCGAAAGACATCTCAGTGATCATCCCCTCTCTGGCGCCGAGTTCCAGACGACCGTGAACGGCCACACGGCGGCACCGCCATTTTTGCAGGGCTGCTCTACGACTCAGAGCGATTCGACGTAGCAGATGAGGTCGTCGAGTGAGTCGTCGTCAAGCCCCGCGCCAAGGCCGTGTTCGCCGTTGGGATCGAGTACGCGCCAGATGTCGCTAAGCGTCGCAGCGCTGGCGTCGTGGAGCCATGGTCCGCGTGCCCGGACGCCGATCAGCGCCGGAGTTCGCACGGCGCCCACAATACCTGCAAGGTCTGAAGGCGCAGAGCGAATAATGTGGGACTGCGCGTCGGTGCCGGCCGCTCCTGCGTGGCAGGTAGCGCATTGCGCCTCTGCGAACACGACGCGACCGCGTTCGCGGCACGCCGCCTCGGCTGGATTCGCAGCAGGAGGTGGCTCCGGTGCGGGCAGCTCTCGCATGTACGCTGAGATTGAGGTGAGATCGACCAGCCGCCCCGTGCCGGACATCAGCCCGACAATCGCTGAGCTCACGAGCACGTCGCTATCGAGGAACTCGCCATCCCAGTGCAGCGGGGCTCCAAGCGCGGCGGTCCACACGGGTGTCGTGCGTCGAAACTTCGGCTCGATCGCCGTTGTGTGGATGAACCAGCCTATACCGTCGTCGCCACCATCCTCGTGACAACTGGCGCACGCCACGACGCCGGCCGGCGTAAGCTGCGGCCGAGTTGCGTCGTGAAAAAGTCTGCGCCCCTCGAGTGCCGCCTCAGAAAATCGCAACGCGCGAATCGGTCGTCGGCCGGTCGCCTGTGTCATGCCATCGTCGGTAATATCGAGCCGGGCGACCGCACCTTCGAACGCGACATCGACCCACGCCCGCATGCCATCGGACGACGTAACGACGCCCGCGGCGCCCGCACCCACGCGCGCAGTGCCTAGCCACTGCACGGGCTCCGAGGGTGCGCCTTCGTCGGGGCACCCGAGCAACGCGACGTTCTGTGTGAATCGATGTGTGACCCAGACGCGGTTTCCGGATCGTGCGGCCGAGTGAGCTCCGGCCAGGACGCGGTCGCCTCCGTCGTACACTGCGTATCCACCGGAGCACGAGCCGACGAACCACGGCTGCAGCCTGGGGTTTCCGTCGTGGACGCGGCCGTAATCACCGGATTCGGCGGAGCGCCCGCGATCGACATCAGCTTCGACACGCTGCACGATGGCCGTTGGCGTCCGCTGCCCGTCGAGCAGCAGTATTCCGGCGCGGTTGGCGACGCGACCGTCGGAGTCGAACGCCGCTCTGGTCATTTGAAACTGCGCCAGTACTGCTTCGGGGCCTGCATCGGCCAGCGCTCGCTCAGCGACTCCGACGAGCTCGCCTCCGCGCGAGACCCAGAGCGTGCCGCCGCTGGTGGCCAGCGCTTCGATTCGGCGCTCCACGCCCACAACAGCGCCAACTTCGCCCGAGCGCAGGTCGAGCCCGACCAGCCGGAGGTCGTCGCCGCAGCCGATCCATGCCTGGTCGCCGAGGATGGTCAGCTGATCAGCGCCGCGACACGGGATTTCCCAGGTCTGCTGGATGCGCGCGGCGCGGGGATTTAGCGGGTCGATCAACGTAACAACGGAGGAACGACTCCCAATCACCACGATGCCGAATTCGGTCCACGCGACACGGCTCGGCGCGTCAATTCCCTGAACCAGGCCAAGCAACTCAAGGGTCTGGGCGTCGTGGGCGGCGATGCTATCGTCGTCAGCGGAAGCGACCCAGACCACCCGCTCGTCTGGGTCGAGCGCGAGGCTCTGGGCCTGCGGCGAACTGGTAAGGTCGGTGGCAGCGTTATCGGGGGAACAGGCGACCAATGCGAACGCGACAACAAGCGTGGTGGCTAGCGAGCGCATCGTCCTCACGGCACAAGGACGCCGAACTCGATCGTGTTCATCTGACGGTCGCAGCGCAGGGTGGTGCCTTCGAAGGGCAAGACTGCGGGGTCACCTCGCTCGACCTCGCCGACCACCGAGTCGGGAGTGTAGTTCAGATCGAGATAGGCTGTGACCTTGTAGTCGCCGGCCGGGAGCACGATTGTCTCGTAGACCGCTTCGCTCGGCGTGGCGCCGAGCGTGAAGTCGAGAGAGAAAGAGTCGAGCTGCTCGGCGCCTTCCAGCGGGCCAGTGAGTCCGACTTCGTCGGCGCGGAACAGGCCCCCGATGAGTCGCCCTGAGATGGGGAATTCGGTATTCGAGAATTCGGTCAGCGATTCGCCGGCGAAGAAGCGCAAAAAGAACCGTCCCTCTTCCGCCTCGACTCCGCCAACGACCGCGCACGGATCCTCGGAATCTGGATCGTAGCTGCTCGCTGCTGACAACGCCGGGTCGGGCCGCTCAACGTGTTCGACGTCGAGGAGTTCGTGGGGTGGCGTCGTGTGCTCATGGGTGATCCGCATCCGCCCGTCATCGACGAAGAGGTGGATTAGCGCTTCGCCCTCGAAGCCGGGGTCACTGTAGTAGAAGGTCACGTTCGAGCCGTCTCGAGCGATGCCGGCAGCCGCGTTTGCCGCGAGGCGGTCGGCGGACAAGGCCCAGAGGTTCGCCGAAGCTCCGGTCGCCGGGGCATTCGTCAGCGTGCGTACCGATCGGTCGAGCAGACGATAACCGAGACGGACCACGATCGGGTCGCCCACGTCGACGCAGAACTGGTACCAGGAGTGCGGGGCGGTGACGGCGTCGGTGTCGCTTGTTCCGCAACTCCCGCTGGCGCGGTCGCCATCGGTGTTGCCTTCCGAAACGCCCAGGATCAGGCCGCGGAGACTGCCGTATCCGAGCGAAACGGGCGCCATCGCGGAGAGCCGTTCCCACGGTTGCGCATCAAATGCTGGCTGCCCGAGCTGTTCTTCGAGGATCGTCAGACGCGGGGTGTTTCCTTTGATGACCAACGCATCGTGTTCGACGCGGAGCGCGAGGCTTCCGCCGAGCGCCGAGTGACCCTCCCATCCGACATAGAAGTCGGTCTGAGAGGGATCGACGCCGACGACTGCGAACGCCTGCTGGGCTGCCTGAAAAAACAGGTCACCGTACTCGAGCGAGGCGGGCACCCGAGTCAGTACGATGGGCTCAGGGTAGGCTGAGCCGACAGGCTCGGAGATCAAACCGATCTCTATCTGATTTGACGTTGCCGCCGAGCTGCGCACTTCGAGTGAAAGTCCCTC
>JAGWVZ010000507.1 GCA_018970625.1 Myxococcales bacterium
TGCCGTCCGCCGCATACGCTCTGCTCCACGTTGACGGGGTCGTCTGTCGACCCGATGCACGTAAGATCAGGAATTTACGCCGGTCCCGCAAGGACGGGGTCTGGTGAACGGTTACGCTCCACCACGTTCTCTGTCCGGGCCACAATGGCCTCGTCGGTCCAGTCGTGCCTGCGCCGCGATATTGCTCCCAGCTCGTTGGTCAGCCATGCCATGGATTCCAGCCTACCATTTCGGCTCTGGACAACATGCCCATACTGGCGCAGTCGCTCGGCGAGACGCAGCGCTTTCTCTCCGTCAACACCGCCGGCCACGCGCAGGTGAAGCCGCTGCAATGCCCAATTGGAATGTTCCGGCAACTTTAGAACTGGCGAAACAAGATAATAATTACCGATCCAATCCGAGATATTCAGGATGGCATTGTCGGTTTGGCCCTTCACACGAAGGGTTGGCGCCCGGTGAACCAGCTTCCTAAGTTCAAGCGTCGGAATGTCGCCCACGTGTGTCAGGGTATCCGGTCCGTACTTGTGATAGCGCGCGTGACCGCGCACCGAGTCGGAAACTCCATGGTCCATCGCCAGAAGCAGCAGTAGCTTCAATAATTCCGGAGGCAGCTCGGTTGCCGGGAATTCGCACAACGCGGTCTTTATTGCCGCATGAGACTTCGGCAAATTGCGGATTGCATACTGTTCGAAGCTCTCATTACTGGCTAAATGCTCGGGCTCTCGACGTTCAAGGAACCGCATCAGAACAATGGCGGCCATCATCACGACGCGTCGTTCGGCGGTGTCCCGGTTTCGGCACTCTACGTCGAAACCGTCAGTTCGCCACTCGATGTGCTCACATACCGTCACCAGATCTGCAGGTGACGCGAGCGTTCGCATGATGCGAGATGCGATCTCCACACGAGTGGTGTTGCCCAGCCCGGGCCAGCGATGACGCCGTTCATTTGGTCCAAAGAAATCAGCCAGCGCACGAATCCAGCAGAATCGCTGTAACGCGCCGTCAAGTGTCATCATTTTTCCAGCATCCTCAGTTTCGGCCCTCGACTGAGCACCTTCACCACAGGGCGCAACCGACCCGACGCCCGCCATGGTGCGATCGCCGAATCGCAACTCCATATCTCGGATATGCGGAGAAAAAGAAAAACTTCCTTTCAGAAACGTAAGCGCGTTTGCGTATTGCTCAGAGAGGGTCGTGCAATCTCTTCCAGCTTGAACAAGAAACAAACCCGATGGGTCTGGAAGGTTGTCTGTATTGTTGGCCGCAAGCCAGGCGAGCGCAGCCTGTTCATTTCGCGCATGCAGAGCGCCAACAACCGTTCGATGCAGCAGCAATCTGCATAACGAGCACCATATCGCGGCTCGCAGTTCACTCGGCGAAGCGGCATCGGATAGCAAATGCTGCGTGAACTCCGGGTCGATTCGGTTCCCAAACAGGAAATATTCACCGGCCGACTGCGAGAGCGCCCCGCGAAACTGTGCGACGGTGGCATCAAAAGCGTTCCGAGCGAAGAACTGTCGGTTCACCATCTGAGTGACGGCATCGATCGTTCGCTCATCGAACCATTGCGGGATGCCCATATACTCGTCGCGTGTCGCATTGGCGCGCCAATTGCCAGTCACCAGTGACTGCTCATGCATGATTCGACTGATTGTGCTCTTGCCGCGTGATGTGCGTGAGAGACGAAGGCAACTCTGTAACTCGTTCACCTCGAACTGCGGGTGAAGGCCCTTCATGTCGGACAGCGGAATGGATAACTGCTGCACGCGTTGCAAGGCAGCGATCAGCAGCATCAACGAACCCAACTGCTCCGCCCCGGTATAGAGCCAACAAACGCGTGCGTTCGGGAAAAGCTGTTTTGCCAGTCGGAACCCATCCGGAGACGTGTCGTCCTGACACAGCATTGTCGGTCCAATCGGCCACAGGCTCTCATCCTCCACCGGATTCATCCACGCGTTTGCCAATCGTGCGAGCGGCGCAGTCATCTGCTTCGTCACGTTACACGACGGATCAGGCACCCACGCAGGCAGCATAAGCAGCCGCTCCCGTGACTGCAGGAATGTTCCAAGCGCGGTTGTCTCAAGCTGATACAGAGTCGAAATCAAGGCATACCTCCGCGACAACATCCGCTTGCTGAGAGCGGATAGTCCAATCCTGACAGGGTGTTACCCACACCCCGCAAACCCGACTCCAGGCCACGCGGCCGGTCGGAACGATCGCGCCAGTCGCTCGGCCATGTCCGACTGGCAAGCAAAAAGTTCGTATGGTACGATGATTGTCTCACAGGGCGAATCAGGCCCCGCTCACCCATTGTCCCCTGAATCATGTGCTGAACCAGTCGAACAATCAGGTTGTCGAGATCGCACAGAAGGTCTTCGAGCTGCTCACACAGGGCAGCTTTACCAACACCTACAAGTACGCGACATTACTCGGCATTCTGGAGGCTCTCGAGGAACGTTCTACTGCAGACGGCCCACCCTCGATGATCACAAGCCGCGAGTTGGCCGAGCATGTCTTGCGACTATACTGGCCTCAGTGCGATGGTTTCAGGGATGATCCTGAGCTCGGCCTCGTTCCGCTCGCTCAACAGAGCGGGGAGAAGCAGCCCAAAGTCATTACGGCCATACTGAAGTGGCGAACTGAGCACCCCGGGCAAACGATTGCTGAGTATATTTCTGAGTACAGGCGTAGCGAGAGCGCTTTTCGCGAAACGAAGGTCACGCGCCCGGCACGTACCTTAATGAACGATATTGAACGCACGCTGATTAAGTTCCCCATCCCATTGTTGCAGTGGTTCGGCAAAGCCAAGCAGGAGTTTCTCTTTAAATGGAACATGGAAGAACAGCCAGTCGGCATCGGTGATTATCAGGCTGGAAGGGATTCTCCAATAGACAATACATTGCGGTTTAAGCCGGGTGTTCCGCAGGCGCTGCTTACGCTGTCACCGTTGCTTCGGTCTATGATTCAAACCGAATGGACGCGTCTGGTCGCGGGAATTCGCCAAAATAATATCGAAGCAAACGTCCTCCATACATTTCTTTTCGACCACTCCAGAGTTAACCTCAATGATACCAGAGCGCCGTTGAGAGAGCTTCAACAGCGTGTTTGCTTCTATTGTGGGGAGTTGCTGGTCAATGAAGCGGGCCATGTGGACCACTTCGTTCCGTGGTCGCGCCATCCGAATAATGCCATCGAAAACCTCGTGGTTGCACACGCTTCATGCAACATCTCGAAGAGCAATTATCTGGCTGCACCTGAGCACCTGCAGCGCTGGAAGGAACGATTG
>JAGWVZ010000508.1 GCA_018970625.1 Myxococcales bacterium
GCGCGAATGCGCCGTCCTCGGCCGTGGTCGAGGCGATCGTGAATGTGCCCGGCCTGACCGTCCTGACGACCCGTGCCAACCCTGCCGCACAGCTGCAGGTGCAGGCCGCCTACGTGCCAACCGGTACCAATGCTGCCACGCTGGCAGACGGCAACTGGGCGGTGGCTGCGGCTGTCGGTGGTGCCTCGACCTCGCCTTCTCCGTTCGCGGGGTCTGACCTGTACCGCGCGACAGTGTCGGTGACGGGCGCCACGGGGAGCACAGGCAATCTGGTGTATCGCGCGCGCGGCTCGGCCTTGTCGCCGTGGACGCTCTGCGACGGCGACGCACAGGGCTCGTTCGACGGCTTCACGGTCGCCACCGCGCCCGGCGTGACCATTGTGCCAGCCGCACCGACTCCCAACGCCGCCGGTCAGTTCCAGATCACCGAATACCTGATCAACGGATTCAACCCGAGCGTCTCTATCGAGCGCAACGAGTTCGTCGAGTTCCGAAATACGACGCTGCAGACGCTGGATTTGAACGGCTGCGTATTCAGCGAGACCGGCGGAACGCCGATCACCGTCAGTACGCCAACACTCGTTGGCCCCGGTGGCTACGTAGTGCTGGCCCGAAGCGACAGCCAGTTCTCAAAGGTCGGCTATACCTTCATTCCATTTGTTGCTGACTGGGCGTTCCTCAACGCCGACGCGACGCAGACCATCTCGCTGGCCTGCGGCGGCACGACGATTGCAACCATTCTGTACAACCAGGGCACGCAGGGTGTGTCACAGCAGCTGGCGCCCGTGCTCTGGGGTACGGGCAACCGCGCAGCGAGTGACTATTGTCCGATCGCGACACAGGATGCCACGACACTGCTGGATACGGCGACAGGCTACACGGACTACGGAACCCCCGGACGCGACAACTCGCCCTGCGCCGCGCTCAACCCCATCGCGGCCTGCTACCTGAATGGTGGTGCCTCGAGCACCGTTGCGAACACGTTCAACACCGTGGTGAACGCCCCGGCGACCTTTACCGCTCGTGTCGAGATTCCCGGCCTGACCAACAACAGCAACGCGAACAACACCGACGTGCGCGTGGTGGGCGAGGTCGGTTACGGCCCGGGCGACACCAACCCCTCGCTTGATGAGTCGGCGTACACGTGGTTTGCGGTGTCGCCGACGCCAGCGTTCAACTCCACGAGCGGCGAAGATCAGTATGAGGCGGCGGTGTCGGTGGCATCGGCAGGCACGTTCGCGCTGGTCGCGCGGTTCTCGCAGGACGGCGGCGCCACCTGGACGTACTGCGACAGCATCGACGAGCCCACGGGCGGCAACGTGTTTGATCTGGCTCTCGCAGATGTCGTCGTGACCACTGAGCCGCCAACCCTGGCGTCCTGCGTGTACTCCGACGGCGTCGCCGGTGCCAACGTCTGGGCCGACTCGCCTGTGGCGCGTCCCAGTGTGAGCGTGCGCATTCCGGGTGTCACCGATGCGACCACGGGTCTTGACCCGTCAGTGCTGGTGACCGTCTCGCACGCATGGGCTATCGGTACTACCGCGCCGGCGCTGGGATCGCTGACCTTCACCACCACCACCACTGCAGGACTGCCGGCAAGCGACGCGCTGTCTGACGCCTACCTCGCCCCTGCGTTGTCGTTACCCAACACCACGTTGTCGCCCAACACGGTGTACTCGGTGTTCAAGGTCGAGATCGCCGGTGGCGCCGTGCACTACTGCGGCGGTCTGGCCGCGGGTCCGTCGCCGTTTGCGTCGGCCATTACGCCATGGGCTGTGGTGCAGCCGTTCTCGATTTCGTCGGTCACGCAGAACGGCAGCGCGCTCAGCACCCTTGAAGGCTCGCGCCTGGCGCTCAGCGCCAACCTGCTGGTGCCCAACCTCACCGACCGCGTCTCGGGCAGCGAGACCTCGCCGCTGGTCACCGTCGAGCACTCCTTTGTGCCCACCGGTAACGCCGCCTCGTTCTCGGCGACCAACGTGGTGTTTGACACCACCTACTCGGCCTCGAACACGGACACGCGCTACAAGGTCGACCTGCTGGCCCCGCGCAACGCCGGCGTGTACGACAGCCAGTTCCGCGCCTGCTACAACGGCGGCAGCTGCGTTACCTCGGCGGTTCGTACCATCACGCTGACCGCGTCGCCGGTGTGGATCAACGAGGTGAACTACGCGGCGTCGGGAGCCTCGGAGGGCGTCGAAATCGCCGGTCTCGTGGGTACGGACCTGACCGGCTGGACGTTTGTTTACCGCGCGTCCACGGGTAACGCCTCAGCAAGCGATCTGACCCTGACCGGCACGCTCACCTCGGCCACCTCTGGTGTCGGCCTTCGCTTCTTCTCTCGCTCCGGCTTGGCCACCGCAGGCCACGCGGTGCTCGTGAGCCCCGCAGGCGCCGTCGTCGACCACATCTCGTGGGGTACCCTGACGGGCCAGCCGAATAGTGGGCTCGCGATTGGCAGCACCAGCACCCCGACGGGCGTGACCGCAAGCTCGCCGAACACCATCAGCCGAACGGGCAACGGCTGCTCGAAGGCTGAGTTCTCGGGCTTCGCATCGGCTGCCTTCACCCAGGCTGTCCTGAACGCGGGTCAGACCACCACCTGCGCACCGCCCGCGCTGCCGCCGGTGGACTCCTGCTCGGCGACCTTCGGTGCCAGCGCCTACATCGGCTCGCCGGTGACGGCCAACGTCAGCGTCACCCTCGCCAGCGTCACCGATGTGTCGGCGACCGCCGACCCGCTCATGGAAATCGAGAGCCAGATCATCGCCGCAGCGTCGCTGCCGGCCACGGCTCCTGCCGCCGGTTGGTCCACGACCGAGACCTTTGTGGCGCAGGTCGGCTCGGCTCACACCTACACCGTGTCGGCCAACTTCCTGGAGTCGTCGGCGGCGCAGGGCTACGTGGTGCGGGCACGCTACAGCGGCGGCCCGTGGACGTACTGCTATGCAGACGGCCTCGCGCCCGGCACCTACAGCGCGGCGCGTGTGCCTACGGCGACGCCCACCGCGTATGTGGTGAACAGCGCCACCCAACAGACGCCATCCGCAGCGACGGTTACGCAGGGCACCAACGTCACGTACTCCGTATTGGCGTCGGTCTCCAACCTGACAGAGCGGTCGCCGCTCACCGAGACGTCTGCACTCGTTACCGTGCAGCACTCCATTTACCCGGCAGCGGGCACCGCCACCACATGGAATAATGGCACCTTCGATTCGGCTTGGACTGCATCGAACGCCACGACGCGCTACACCAGAAGCGTTGACACAGGCACGCTGACC
>JAGWVZ010000509.1 GCA_018970625.1 Myxococcales bacterium
GTCGTCTACAAGGTCGACCGCCTGAGCCGCTCGCTGCTCGACTTCGCCCAGATCATGGAGCGGCTCAACGAGGCCGGCTGCGCCTTCGTCAGCGTCACGCAGAACTTCAGTACGGCAGACGCGATGGGGCGGCTCACGCTCAACATGCTGATGTCGTTCGCTGAGTTCGAACGGGAGATGATCTCGGAGCGCACCCGAGACAAGATTGCGGCATCTCGCCGCCGCGGAAAGTGGACGGGCGGACCGACCCCCTATGGCTTTCGGTTGGTGGCCGGGCGACTGGAGCCCATCGACGAAGAAGCCGAGGTGGTGCGCGAGATTTACCGGCTCTACGAGGAGCACCGCTCTGCGCTTGCCGTCGCACAGACGCTGAACCGGAGTGGCGTTGAGGGCCGCAAGCGGGATCGTGGAGCCAAGCGTAAGGACCGCCAGGGGCTGTGGTGCAAGGACCGGGTGCTCCGAGTGCTCCGCAGCCCGGTCTACTGCGGCCGGATGCCCTATAAAGGCGAGGTGCACGACGGTGAGCACGACGCCCTCATAGAGCCTGCTCGCTGGGAAGCGCTGCAGGTGATGCTCGACGAGCACGTCATGGTGACGACGGCATGGGGGCAGAACCCCGACTACCTGCTGCGCGGACTACTGAGGTGTGGCGCCTGCGGACGCGCGATGTCGCCGAGTTCGACGCGCAGCCGCGGGCGAGAGTTCAGATACTACCGCTGTGGAACGCAGTCGGACGAGGGGAGCGATGCGTGCTCCGGCCGGCCGCTACCAGCCGCGCAGGTCGAAGACTACGTCGTGCAGAAAATCTCGGCTGCAGTCGCAGACCCGTCGCTGGTCGCGGAGGTTGAAGCTGCCACCCGAACGCGCTTGGAGTCGGAGCGTCGCCGTCTGCGGGCGACCGAACGCGAACTCCGAAGCCGCATCGCCGCTGAGGCGGATAGCGCCAGGGAGGACGACGAGAACCGGCTCGCCGCCGTGCTTCAGACCCTGGCGGAACTGGACGAGGCCGAGGTCTCATCAGGCTGGGTAGCGTCGGTGCTGCGAGACTTCGACCGAGTCTGGGAGGTGCTCACTCCCCCGAACCGTGTCCGCCTGGTCCAATCCCTGGTCGACCACGTCCTCATCGACGCCACCACCGGCAGCATCGAAATCGAGCTCGCCGACCCCTCCTCGCACTTCCCCCTCCACCGGAGCCAAGGACAATGACGACTTTGAACACCGCAGACCCGCTCACCTACGCACCCGTCCGTCGCGTGATTCGTGGCTCCCTCCACCTGGTGCGCGACGGACGGCGCCTGGCGGTGCGAGACGCCCCCGCTGTGGTCCAACCGCCAAAACCAGTCGCGCATCCCAAGGCGCGCCTGTTGGCCGTCGGCTACCGACTACGCGCGGCCATCGAGTCGGGTGAGTTCGAGAACCAGGCCCAGCTTGCAGACGCGCTCCGGTTCAGCCGAGCGCGGGTGACGCAACTGATCGGGCTGACGTTCGAGCCGCCGTGGGTTCAGGAGGAGTGGTTGTTGGGCGAAAGACATCTCTAGTTGGGGGCGGACCATACTCTCGGGTAATCAACTCCTGCGAGTCGCCAATCGTTGAGCTGTCCGGCCATCGAATTCGGCTTGATGAAACGACTGAAGCTCTGGCGGGATAGACGCACGGCCTTTCAAGTTTGCGCAGGAATCGTGCAACTTTGACCAAGGCCGTTGCACGACGTTACAGTAGCCGAGATTTCTAGCGGACCCCAACGAACCCTATCGAATCTTGGCGTTCGCAGAATCCGATCCCCGGAATGCCTGAGCCTTCCGCCGCCGACGGTGCGGCGGCCCTGGTCATTTGGGCCGCTGACAAGCCGAGCAAACTTTACTCTTGGGAGGATCGCACCACCGTGGCTCGGATAATCCTGCCTTGAGGGTTGAGACAAAGCTCATGACATCTCCGTTGTTTCGCTGCGATGTCGACGGTGATATGTCTTTCGGGGTGCCTTCTATCCCCGCCAGAGCGTTGTTCATGGATGAGCTCGACCCGAAACTGAAAGCGACGCTCGCGAAGGTTACCGCGAAACGGCCGCGAGTGGTAATCGACCACATACTGAAGCATGGCTCCATCACCACTGAGGACCTTGAGGCCTACGGCTACAAACATCCACCACGAGCGATCAGGGACGTTCGAGAACATGGTGTACCGATTGTCACCACTCGGGTAGTAGGCAAGGACGGGCGGAGTATCGGCGCGTATACATTTGGAGACCCCAGCAAGATCCAGAACCACAAGTCGGGGGGGCGCCAAGTCCTTTCGAAAGGCCTTCTGAACTCGTTGTATGACCAAGCCGGTGGTCGTTGTGCGACATGCGGTCTTGAGTACGAAAAGCGCTATTTGCAGGTCGACCACCGCATTCCGTACGAAGTAGCAGGAGAAGTCGCAGAGCAACACCAGACCGAAGCATTCATGCTTCTCTGCGGAACTTGTCAGCGGAAAAAATCCTGGTCGTGCGAGCACTGTAGCAATTGGACGAAGCGAGAGGAGAGCCTCTGTCGCACCTGCTATTGGAGCACGCCTGAGGACTATACGCACCTCGCCGGAGCGGCACTTCGCAGACTCGAGTTGACTTTCTCTGGCGATGAGGTCGCGCTACACGACTCCCTCAAGAAGCAGGCTTCGGACGAAGGCAGCCGGCTCGACGAGTTGGTCAAGAGGCTGATCCGTGATGACTGAACCGGTCGTTGTGCTACACCGCGATGCCGCTGGCTTGCCACCGCGCATCCAACAACTCGTCGCCGACCTGTGTCGTTCACATGGAGACTTCGTTGCAGCATTGAAGACGGCCGTGAAGCCGAACCCAACCATCCCCCTGATTTGGCTTGTTGTGCTGCAACGAGGGCTACTTGCGTGCAATACTCACCGAACCCGAGGGATCTGGCGATTTCTGGACTCGAAGGCCATTGATGAGTGTCGGCTTGAGCAGACCCTGGTGGGGTTCTTCAGGCTGGTCGTTTTCACAGATACTGAGAGTCCATTGATCTTCGACCTGCCAGCATCAGTCGAAGAGCGCCAGGCGCGGGAATTTTTGAGGCTTACTCAGCCGCTGTGGACGCGACGCGACGAATAGGGGCCGAAAGGACAAGCGCTCCTTGTTAATGAGCCCGAAGGTACTGAACTCTTGGTGCCCCGGTCACAAGAAGCGTGTGCCGCCGAGATGAGTTGGCCGCGACGGTCACGTAGTGTGTCTAGACGCAGGTGCGCCGTAGATGTTTAGAAGCCGGGAAGCGTGGCTTGTGCCG
>JAGWVZ010000510.1 GCA_018970625.1 Myxococcales bacterium
TTTTTGCCTGACGCTTCTCGTCTCGACGATCACCGGCGGCAACATCTTCCAGTCGTGGAACGTCGCCGAGATGCTGCAGGCGAACTTCGGCGTGGAACAACTGTACACGTCCAGCATCATGGCGGTTCTGGTTGGGTTGGTCGTGATTGGAGGCATCAAGCGAATCGGAGTTGCCGCAGGCATTCTGGTGCCGTTCATGTGTATCCTCTACGTGGGCGCTTCAATCGCGGTCATTGGGGTGAACATCTCGCGCGTACCTGAAGTGCTGAACCTGGTGGTGACGTCAGCCTTCACGCCTAACGCGGCCGCCGGAGCCTTTCTGGGAGCAGGCGCATGGTACGGCTTCGAAGTGGGCATGAAGCGTGCATTGTTCTCAAACGAGGCAGGTCAGGGTTCTGCGCCAATCGCCCACGCTGCTGCGCGCACTGACCACCCAGCCCGCGAAGGTGTGGTGGCGGGCCTTGAGCCCTTTATTGATACCCTGTTGATTTGTACGATGACCGCCCTGGTTATTTTGCTGACCGGTACGTGGTCTCGCCCGCCGCTCGCCGACCTCCCCGACTCGGTTCAGATCAGCACCGAAGCCTCGGAGAGTGGCTCTATTGTGACCCTGGCACCCAATATCAGTACCGATAGCATCGCCCCACCCTCAGATCATCAGGACTGGCGGGCAGGAGATCGCGTGTTCGTGGTTGTGGACACACATCAGCCCGAGTCAGAAGACCGCGGCAACTCGCTGGAGCGTCTGATCGGGCGGGTCGAGTCAACCCCTGCGGCCGACGGTACCGAGGGAGGTGATGCGCTGCATGTGGTCTGGGGGTCCTTCCAGATTGAAGCCGGAGCGCCCATGCCAACTCTTCGTGACCGAGGCTTCTATCGGGACCTGGATGGCGCCCCCATGACGGGCATCGCGTTCGACTCCGTGTTTCCTGGTCTTGGAAAGTGGCTCGTCAGTCTGGCCGCATTCCTGTTCGCCTTATCTACGATGATCTCGTGGTGTTATTACGGTGAGCAAGGTGTCGTGTACCTGTGGGGGCCCCGGCTGGTGCTGCTCTACAAGCTTGTGTTCATTGTATTCGCAGCCATCGCCCCCATGGCGGCCTACAACGCGAAGGCCCTTGAGGTGATTACCGATTTGGGTACCGGGCTGATGCTTTGGGGTAACTTGCCGATTCTATTCCTCTTTGGGTATGTCGCAGTCGCGAACTTCAACCGGTACGTGGCAGATACACGCAGCGGTAAGTTGTTGCCCCCGGCGGCGCGCAATACGGCCAGCCCTGAAAACCCCTGAGAGACCTTCGGGACACCGGCGGGTGTCATAGCCTGCTTCAAGGCCGGGTTGCATCTGCGTCATGCGGCACGCAGGCTCACGACCGCGCACCGGTCCAACTGAAAATTCGAACGTGGCAGCCGGCAGACGAACGTGAAGTCAGTCACGAGGCTCGTCGGGGTCGTGCTGCTTCCGGGCACGGAAGAACATCTTCAGAGGTACACCCTCAAACCCAAACTCCTGCCGCAGAATGTTCTGCAGGTAGCGTTCGTAGCTGAAGTGAACCAGCTTCGGGTCATTCACGACAAACATAAAGGTCGGCGGACGAGTCGCAACCTGACTACAAAAGTAGATCTTGAGCGTCTGGTTGTGTCGTGATTTTGGCGGGTTACGAGCGATAGCCTCACGAAGCATGGTATTCAGTCGCGCGGTCGTTACCCGGCGCTGGTACTGCTCGAAAACAGAGTCAACCAGAGGAAACAGCCGATGCACGCGTTGCCCGCCCAGCGCCGACATGGTGATGACGGGCGCATAGGTCGCGAACTTCAGATCTTCCCGAAGTGCTCGAATGTACTGATCCGCCGTCCGGTGGTCCTTCACCACCAGATCCCATTTGTTGAAGACCAGAATCAATCCGCGCCCCTTGTCGTGGGCCAGACCACAAATCCGCTGATCCTGGGTCGTCAGTCCCTCGACGGCATCGATCATGTAGATGACCACATCGGAGCGATCGATAGCCTTGAAAGACTGCACGACCGCATAGCGTTCCACCTGCTCATCAATCGAGCGCTTTCGCCTGATTCCGGCGGTATCGATCAGCAGGTAACGCTTGTTCCCATGGTCAAGGAACGTGTTGATGGCGTCGCGCGTGGTTCCCGGTATATCGCTGGTCAGCAGTCGATTTTCGCCGAGAAGCCGATTGATAAGGGTCGATTTGCCTGCGTTTGGCTTGCCGAGCACGCCGATGCGCACGTGGGGCTCGTGAATCTCGACGTCGTCTTCCGATGGCAGGTGCGGGACGACCGCGTCCATCAGCTCGTCGTAATTCCGCCCGTGCTCTGCTGAAATCGGAAACAGCGAATCGGGTCCAAGCTCCCAGAATTCCGAGACATTCAACTCGTGTTTCGGACCGTCGACCTTGTTGACGATATAGAACGTCGGCTTGACCGTATGCCGGAGCATGCGAGCAATTTCACGGTCAGCAGGCATCAAACCGGCGTGACCATCCATCACGAAGAAGATGAGGTCAGCCTCGTCGATGGCCAACTGCGCCTGCTTTCGCATCTGCGACAGCAGAATATCTTCGGAATCGGGCTCGAAGCCGCCGGTATCCACAACCTGATAATGATAGCGCCCGTACTTGCCGTCTCCGTACTGACGGTCACGGGTGACCCCGGGCAAATCCTCAACAATCGCGAAACGAGTTCCGGTCAATCGATTGAAAAGTCTGGATTTTCCAACATTCGGGCGCCCGACGATGGCAATCAGTGGCGTGTGGCGCCTCTCTGGCACATCGCCGGTTACCCATTCGGCGTCTTCGTCGCCCGCGAGATCGTCTTCTGTGAGGGTTCGAGCGTAGAACTCATCGCCAGTCTCGTCGGCGTCTCCCCAGTCCTCCACCTCCGCGGGCAACGCGCGATCGAGCGAATCCATGAATCGTTCAGCGTCCTCATCATGCGGCCGTCCGCCGTCCGACGGGCGATTTCCGCGTCGACCTGTCATATGTTGTCCTCGTCATAACCGAACTGTTGGAGCGTTCGATCCCGTTCCGTCCACTCATCTTCCACGCGAATCAGCGTATCCAGTCGAACCGGCTTTCCAAAAAACTTCTGCAGCTCCATTCGAGCGGCGGTCCCCACCTCCTTGAGTCTGCTTCCGCCTCGCCCAATGATGATCGCCTTCTGCGAAGAACGCTCCACATGGATGACGGCGGAGATGACCAGCAGATTCTCGTGGGCGCTATCAACGAACTCCTCAATCGTGACCGCGACACTGTAGGG
>JAGWVZ010000511.1 GCA_018970625.1 Myxococcales bacterium
CGGGGCGACTGCCCCCGGTGAACGTCGACCACGTAAGCGATGCCCTGAAACGAATAGAACGAGATGCCAACGGGCAACAGCAACGTCAGCACCGGCAGGTGAGACTGAAGGCCCACCAGCCCCAGAACACCATCCAGCGAATCACGGAAGAAATTGAAATACTTGAAGAATCCCAGCAGCAGCAGGTTGAATGCCAGACCGATTCGCACCCACGTCAGACTGCCAGCTTCGTTCGGACCTACCCGAAGGCCAATGAACCAGTTGACCACCGTGCTCACTGCGAGCAAACCGACGAACATCCAGTTGAATTGTCCGTAGAACCAGATGCTCGCCAGCAGAAGAAATACCTTCTGCGCGACGCGACGAGGAGCCAGAAGCCACCAGACAGTGACGACCAGCAGGATGAAGAGCACAAATCCGGACGATTCGAAGGTCATGCGCGCCACATTCCCTGGTGAACAGGGCCAAATCCGAGGAACGGTGCGCCTATCAGCCGTCGGGCGAAGCGTCAATCACAGCTTGTTGGTCAATCGGCCCAACCCTTTGCAATTTCAGAGGTTTCCATGACTTCTTCACGCGCGCGCCTGCTGCCCTCCCTCCCGCCGCTGACGACTGTCCGCAACGTCCATATCATTGGCATCTGCGGCACCGCCATGGGCACGCTGGGCGCGATGCTGGCCGAGAAGGGACTTCGGGTTTCGGGGTCAGACGCCATGGCGTATCCACCCATGAGTGACTGGCTGCGCGAACGCGGGCTGGTGGTGCAGTCGGGCTATGACCCGGCGCACATCCTGGTCGACACCGATCTGGTCGTGGTCGGCAACATCGCCCGTCGAGACAACCCCGAATCTGTCGCCGCACACGACCGTGGACTGCCCTGCATCAGCCTGCCCGAGGCGTTGCGGGTTTTCTTTCTGGCACACCAGAAGGGTCTCGTCGTCACCGGCACCCACGGCAAAACCACCACGACCGCGCTGGCGACGTGGTTGCTGGCCGAAGCAGGTCGCGACCCCGGCATGTTTGTCGGCGGAGTCACCGCCAATTTTGATGCCAGCTATCGCATCGGACGGGGTGAGGTCATGGTCGTGGAGGGCGACGAGTACGACACCGCATGGTTCGATAAAGTGCCGAAGTTTTGGCATTATCCTGCCTTTTCGGCCACCGTGAACAACGTGGAGTTCGACCACGCCGACATTTACCCGGACATCCGGTCCATTGAGCGCGTCTTCCTGAAGTTCGCTGACTCGGTGGACCCACGCGGACAACTCTGGGTGAACGGTGACGACGAACGCGCCATGAAGGTCACTCGCCAGACGTGGGCCACTCGCCGTACTTTTGGACTCGGTGAGCACAATGATCTGCGAGCAACGATTCAACACACGGATAGCCGGGGAACCCTCATTCAGGTCACGCTCGACGGAACGTCGCTGGGAGAGTGCCAGTTATCGACGCTGGGCGCTCACAACGTGCGAAACTTCCTTGGCGCCGCCGGCCTCGTATCGAGCGTTGGCGTCAGTGTGCAGCAGAGTCTCCCGAACGCAGTGACGTTCCGCGGAGTTCGAAAGCGGCAGGAGATCCGTGGCGAAGCGCACGGCGTCATCGTGATCGACGACTTCGCGCATCACCCGACCGCAGTCCGCGAAACGCTGGCGGCGTTGCGGGCACGATGGCCCGAAAGTCGCCTGTGGGCGATCTTTGAAGCCAAGAGCAACACGTCTCGGCGGTCCGTGTTTCAGCAGGACTACGTTGACGCTTTCGAGCACGCGGACATCGTGATTCTGAGCCAGCCCTGGAAGCAGGATAACCTGCCGGACGACCAGAAGCTGGACCTCACGCGGCTGGTCGCCGACATGAGCGCCCGGGGAAAGGTCGTGGAGTTGATTCCGCAGGTCGCGGACATCGTTCAGCATGTCGCCGGCAAGGTACGCCCCGGAGACGTGGTGGCCGGCCTGTCGGGGTCATCGTTCGGGGGTCTGCACGACGCGATCCTCGCCGAGCTCAGAAAATCGTAGGCGCACGGTCGATTTTTGTGCGCCGTCGCGTCGCGGTTGTCGACACACCGTTCACCCACCTACCCGGAGTGAACCATGGAATCGACCCCGTCAGCCCCTGTATCCCCGTCGACGATGCAACGCACATGCTGGCGACGCCTTGTTGGAGCGCGTGGGCTCGCGCGAGCGACACGCCAACGCGCAGGGCGTACTGCCGCCCTGTGCTGTCTTCTTCTGACGAGCGAACTGTGTACGCCGTCGGGTAGCCACGCAGCAGGGGACGCGGCCGCCGACTGCCAGCTGCGGCATCAGGCACAGGCCATCGAGGACGTGCAGCGACGGATCCGCGACCGCTGGGACGATGAAGCGCTGTTCGACGAAGACGCCTCCGAGTGGATGCGAGCGCATCGTGACGAGTGGGAGTGGCTTCTGCGTGAGCGACTGATCACCTATTGCCCCGACGACGCGAACGTTCGGGCTGGCCGCACAACACCGGTTCAGCTCGGGCTGTTTGTGCGGGTCGGAAGCGTCGCGGACAGGACGCTCATGGCAGCGTTTGAGCGCAACACGACGACCACGTCGAGTCAGTACGGACTGGCCGGCGGCGTGGTGATCAGCTGGGAGTGGATGCCATGAAGCGACGCGTGCCTGAGCTTCTGAATGGGTCTCCGCCCGGCGCATTCGTCGCATGGCTGTTGCCATGGTGGGCGACGATGCGCCGTCGTCTTGCACGGTCGAGCGGGTCGATCGGGCTGCTGGTGACGCAGTGTGCGCTGTTGGCGGCGCCGATAGCACAGGCACGTGAGCCCGATGTGCTCGAGTGTCAGCAGCGCGCGGCGAGCGCGCTCAGCGACACGTTTGTGAGCGTGCAACGTCTCCGACGGGCCAACCTGCTGCCGGATCGGGTGAGCGTGGATGGAGGTCTGACGTCTGACCGGGAACACCGGGACGAGTCCACGTGGACCGAGGATGTTCTGGCGGGCGAGCTGCTGGGTGACGGCACACTGCGAGAGAACCTTCGCGGCGACTGGGGCGTTCGATGGCAGGCAGGAATCCGGGTCGAGTGGCGACTCACGGGGCTCGTGTACGACGACGACGAGCTGGCTGTGGCGCGAGAGTCGGCGCGGCTGGAGCAGGAGCGCATTCATGCGATGCACGAGGTCGCCACCGCGTGGCACGGGCGACAGCAGGCGCTTCTGGCCGCGCAGCGGGCGTCCGGGCTGGGCCGCCCGGCCGACGTGGAGCTGGCGCTGCTGGAGGCGCGTCACTTTGCGGCGG
>JAGWVZ010000512.1 GCA_018970625.1 Myxococcales bacterium
CGCCGGCTCGGACACTGGTCAGGGCGGTGGTGCTACCGGCGGTGACTCCGCAGCAGACAGTGGTTTCGTCCCTGAGCCCGAAGAGCAGGACAAGCGCGTCCCGCCCGCCGCGTCGCAACGGTTCGTCTATGTGGCCGTGCCAGCCGCAGGATTTGTGGCCCGAATCGACAGCGTCACCCTCGCCGTGACGCCGATTCCGGTAGGCGATAACCCCACGACCGTGCTCGCAGTGCCCGACACCGACACCGCGATCGTGCTCAATCGCGGCAGCGACACCGTGAGTGTCATTGAGTCGTCGGCGGATGGCGCACAGGTCACCGACCTCGATATTCTGGAGGCATGCAATGAGCTGGCGCTGGACCCGACCGGTCGTTTCGCGGTGGCGTGGTTCTCGAATCGCGCTGCCGAGTCGGGCGACCGCATCGGCAGTCTTCAGGAGATCTCGCTGCTGAACCTGCAGTCGATGCAGGTGTTCACGGTCACCGTCGGCTTCAATGTCCGCGGCGTGACGTTTGCCGACGACGGCGAACGCCTGCTGGTGGTCAGCGACGCTGGCGTCTCTGTGCTGGCGCCTGCCGCTGTCACCACCGACCAGTATGTGGCGCCGACCAGCCTCGGAGACGATCCACTGGCGGATGTCACCGACCGCGAGGTCGTGGCCTCGCCGTCGGCACGGTGGGTGCTGGCGCGAAACAGCAGCGAGCCCGGTATCCGGGTGCTCGACGTCAACAGCGCGGAACTTTCATTCTTCACGTTGCCGGCGATCCCGACCGACGTGGACATTCTGGAAGAGCAGGGCGTGGCGCTGGTCGCGGTGCGCGATGCATCGGCGCTGGCGCTGGTCGAGCTGGACGGCGAGGGCAGCGGCGCCGTTGAGCTGCTGGATACAACGCCGGCACCAGCAGGCGTCGCCACGCCGCTGCCCGATGGTTCCGCCGCCCTGCTGCACACCAGTGACCCCTCGCGCACCGATGTGGGCCTTATTGGTCTGCCAGAAGGCGGTATTCTGGACATTTTTACGCTTCGGAAGAGCGTATTTGCGGTCTATCCGTCGCCCGACAGCCGTCGTGCGCTGGTCGTGCATCCGGTTGAAGCGCCCGTTGACGGCGCTTCGGTGCTGCAGGGGCGCGTGCGCTCGTCGCATGCCATGTCGCTCGTCGATCTCGAGTCCGGATACGCCAAGCTCATGCTCCTGAACGCTGCGCCCGACGATGTGCTGTTCTCGCCCGAGTCGGACGCCGCCTTTGTGTTGAACAATGCGGCCGGCGTTCAGGGCACGGTGCACTGGTTGAATCTGAATACGTTTTCGCAGACGTCATACACGTTTCCGCTTCGTCCCGACGCGATGGGGTGGGTCGCCGAGGGGCGCCGCCTTTTTGTCGTGCAGGACGACGCCGCCGGACGGCTGACGTTCATTGATGCCGACGATGGCGCCGTGTTCGAGGTGTCGTCTTTCGCCTTGAACGGCCTTGTGGAGTAACTGCATGAAACGATGGATGTTTCTTACTTTGTTGCTCGCTGGTTGCTCCGAAGGGGCCCTCGAGTCAGACAGTCTGGACGAGGGCGCGCCGCGGCCCGGGCCGGGCGCTGATGACGGGGCATCAGAGGAGCCGACCGATCCCGGCGAAGTGGAGCGGTTTCGACTCAGCAAACCTGCGTCCACGGCCAACCGGGTGTTCGTGGCCAATGAGACCACGGGTACAGTGGCCATCGTGTCGATCGACGGGGGCGCAATCCGCATCAACACCGTCCGCGCAGGCGCCCGGCCCACGGTCCTGCTTCCGATCGTGGACGAAGACGCCGCCGTGGTGCTCAATCAGGGCAGCAGCTCGCTGACGCTCGTACGTGCAGGGCGTGGCGTGACGCCAGACAGCAGTGAGACCATCGACATTCTGGCAGGCTGCAATCGTCTGGCGCTCTCTCCTGACGCCGACCTTGCGTTTGCGTGGTACGACGACCGGCTGCGCGAGTCCGGGGTGCCTTCGGGCGCCCTGTCGGTCGTGTCTGTGGTGCCTCTGCGCACGATGGATGCCGCCTGGCAAATCTCGGTGGGCGTGAATGTGCACGACATCGTGTTCTCGGACGATGGCGAACGAGCGCTGCTCGTCAGCGACGAAGGGGTCAGCGAAGTCGCGCTGGCCGAGCTCGCGGGCGACACCTTTGCGCCACCCACGGCCGTCACCGACCCGCTCGACCCGTTGCCCCTGGGGGCTTCGCAGGAGGTTCTGCTGACCCCCGATGGCGAGCTGGCGGTCGTTCGAACCGCCGGTTCTGCCGAGCTCCGCATTGTTTCGCTGTCGGACGGTCAGACGACCCTCTGGCAGCCGGGCGGCGTCCCGACTGACATCGACCTGTTGACTGACGGCCGCGTGCTGGTGAGCGTTCCCGAGCTTGGACAGGTGCTGCTGGCCGATTTGCAGGGGCTGATCGTCGAGGACCCCGAAGCGGTGGCGGCGGTGACCATCGAAGAGCACCCCACCGGGCAGACCACCATGGACGCGTTCAGCTCACTGGCGGTGATCTTTTCGGCGCCAGCGTCGTCGAGCGAGGCCGGAAACGGCATTGTCTCGCTACTCACTCTGGACGACCTGACCCACGAGGCGCTCAACCTTCGCAAAGGGGTGACCGAGGTGATTATGGGGCCCGCGGGTCGGGTGGCGATCGCCCTGCACACCAAGGTTCCCGGCAGCGCCACGGCTGGCGCGAGTGAAGCCGAGCTGCTGCAGCGCCTGTATGCGATCTCGGTCGTTGATCTGTCGTCTGGCGCGACCAAGCTCATTCCGCTGTCGCATTTCGCCGACGAGGTCGTGTTTTCGGCCGACGAGCAATACGCGTGGGTCATGGTGTCGGACGAGCCCGCGGTGCGCGAGGTGGTGCGGGTCAATACGGAAACGTTTCGGGTAGATACGGTTCGCTTCGACCGCGAGCCGCAGAGCATTGGATACATCGAGAACGTGGATAGCCTGTACGTATCGCAGGACCACGAACTGGGTCGCATCGCGTTTATCTCGGCCGAGACGCTGGAAGTACGCGAAGTGACGGGATTTGAACTCAACGGGCTCATCGAATGAAGGAGGGCACGATGGTGGTAAGTAAAAGGAGCCGATGGGCTTTCGGTGCGCTTTCCGTATCGCTGGCGCTGTGGACAGGCGCGTGCGACGACCTCGTCGAGAGCGAAGCGTCTGTGTCGCTGGGTGCTCCGCTGCTGGCTTCGTCGGGAACCACGGTGGCGCTGCTGAGCGATGCGCTGCGCACGGCGGTGCTGTTC
>JAGWVZ010000513.1 GCA_018970625.1 Myxococcales bacterium
GGCTGTGTCAACGCCCTGCCCCAGCACAACCATGGCGGCCGGATCCAGCGAACGTCGCAGACTGTCGAGATGCGCACCCACGACGTCGGTGTTCCACTCCTGAATGCGCGCTTCGCTGGCCGACTGTACTGCAGAAGCGACCAGCGAAGGCCACGCATCCAGCGTGATCCAGTCGCGGCGCAGCTCGGTATCACGTGCCAGCGCCCGCAGACGATCAGGCAG
Organism: Myxococcales bacterium; assembly: GCA_018970625.1. The sequence goes on from JAGWVZ010000513.1 coordinate 223, forward strand.
CAGCATACGCCTCGACACATCCGCAAACACTTCCACAAGTGCAGCCCGACTCGCCGCGTCAATCGCCAGTCTTGAAATCGGGACTGCCACCAGCTCACGAGCGCACGCCAACGGCTCCGATGGCACGCAATCGCCCGCGCCAACGGCACAGTCTGCGATGAGCTGCGCGAACGAGCCCGATGTACCGCCGCCCTGTGCAAAGCTGTCAAGCACCTGACCCAGACGGTCATTGTCGGCGGCTCGCTGAGCGATCGACCGGGCACACTCCGCTTGCACGACCGGCTCCAGACCCATAAAATCGTTCAACTCTGTCACGCCGTCACACCACTCGACACTCTCTGGGGTCGCGCAGGACACAGGCATCGGCGACGGCCACGGTAGCGGCGATGCAGGCTCGAGCGCTGAGAGCACACGGGATCCCTCGGCGATGATGGAGTCGGCGGTGCGGTTGACCTCAAACTCGCCTGCCCAGACCACCGTCTCGGGCGTGACAAGTCCATCCGGGCCACGCGAATCCAGGAGACCCGTCCAGCGGTCGATCAGGCGTCCGACGATCGCGCCTTCGTTGCCCTGTTGCAGCTCCAGCCGAATGGACCGCTCCACCTCGGTGGGCGCACGCAACGGAAGTACCTGTGTGTTCGACAACGCCCATGCGCCGTTCATGGGGGCCACCCAGGCCCCCGTTGCACTGTCGCGGCTTGCCGAGACCCGAAGGGCGAATGGTTCGACGCCCGGGGCCATGGGACTGAACTCATTGTCGAGCGCGATCGGCATCACAACCTCCACCGACTCGGCGTCTTCGAGCCGAGCGTCGGGTGGTGTGACGAGCAGATCAAACCGAAAGGGTACAACGCCCCGACCACCGCTCTGCCCAATGCGCCCCGCGTAACCACCACTGATGCGGACGTCGGGCACCAGCAACCATTCGGCGTCACCGACCGGAGTATGAACGGAGACGACGACTGTCTGCGCGTCAATTCGTTCGGGATTCGCCAGTCCCACGTCGATCACAAATTCGTGTTCCAGCCCCTGCAGGCGCCCCACACGCGTCGCCGAGAGTCCCGGCTGCTCGTCGTCGCGCTCCAGTCGCCATGGGAGGCCTTCGGCGGGTATTTCCCCTTCGATTCGCGCTCGCAACACCACCTGCGTCTGGCCCGGAGCGACGTTGACAATCCGAGTGTCAGCATCGACGAGCAGACGCAAGTCGGCGTCGGGCACGAACGGCGGAAGGGAGTCGGCCGGGTCGCTTCCGGGCGGCAGGCACTGACCGCGCAGACTGCAGACGCCGTCGCCCGGGCATGGTGTAGCGCTGTCGCACTCCGACACGCATTCCCCCTGCAGACACCACAGACCCGCCGCACAGTCCGGATCCGACAGACAGCCGGTGGTAGACTCGGTCGGCGTGGGAATCAGGCTGATGCTGCCGATGTCACGGCCATCGCCATCGACATCACCCGCAGCATCGGCTTCATTGCGCGACGCGGCGTCAGAGTCAGCCTCGACGCAGGCTGAAGTGGGTGCGCTCAGTACGCACCCGAGCAGTAGCCAGAAGGCACGAGTGTAGCTCGGCCCACGAACAAGCTTCGTTTCCATAGATAGTTCCCCTGTCGAAAATGGTCGAAGACACGCAAGGTGTCATTCGTGGTGTCGACAAGTCGGGACGATCGGCGCACAAAAATCGACATCGACGCTGCACTTTTCTTAAAAGCGCAGTCCCCACAGGCCTTTAACGACCTCGGCTACACCGCCGCCCTGCGCGCTGGTGGCCGACAACACATCGGTTGCGGACTGTTTCACGTGTTCATGTGCCTGGCCCATGGCGAAGCTTCGCCCCGCAACCTTCAACATGGGCAGGTCATTAAACCAGTCGCCCACCGCGACACACTGGCTGACGTCAAGTCCGGATTCGGCGGCGATGCGGCGCAGCGCTGTGCCTTTGTCTTCGATGCGACTGCGGACCTTCAGAAAATGGACCGGAACGTGGAAACCACTGAAGCTGAGAATCTCAACCGAATCAGGTACATGTGGTTCGAGTGAGGCGCGCGCTGCGGCGACACGCTCTTCATCGCCAATGGCTACGACAGCGAGAATATCGTTGGCTGCGTGCCAGTGGTCGGCCTGAAAGAGGTCCTCGTGGGCCACAAACTGCCGGGTCCAGGCGCGCAGCGAGGTCAGATAGGGCTCGCCGCATCGCCCATGGTGAAGGTCATCGGAGGCGAATAAAAAAGGGCGCAGGTCATGGTTTTGCAGGGCGTCCTTGCACAGGCGCCGGCTGGTGGCATCCAGGTAATCGCCCTGCAGGGTGGTTCCCGCCTCAACATCGCGCAGCTCGGACCCGTTCATGACGCCCACGGTGCCTTGAATCTTCAGCTTGCGGGCAATGTGCCGGGTGCCGGTAAACAGACGCCCGGTAATGAGCGTCACCACGATGCCTTCGCGCTGCGCGGCCTCAATGGCGGCGACATCGTGGGGGTGCAGACTGCCGTCATCGCGAATGGTGGTGCCATCAATGTCGAGGGCAAGAAGTCGATAATCCATAAGGTTCAGTGCCTCGACGGAGAGTGCAGAATATCGCCGCGCAAACAGTCGTCGTTTGTTGGGCCGACGTCAGGTGGGCCGGCCTCGAGCTCCAGCAGATAGGCGTACGAGAAGATGCCGGATTGATGTCCATCGCCCCAGACTGGCCGAATGGCGTACGACCCGACAGGCTCGACATTCTCGAGCACAGCGCTGGCCTGCGCGATGAAGGTTTTGTACCCGGTGAAGTGACCCTGACAGCCGGCACAAGGGCACCATCCGCGCAAATAACGCAGTGCATACCGATAGGTATGACCGTCCGACCAGGTCAGGTCGAGCACCTGTTCAGCCGCCAGCAGCTTGAATTCAACCGGGAAAATCGACATCGCACGACCACAGAAAAAGTCGGTCCTTCGTAGCGGTGGGACTGTAGGTGTGGGGCGAGGATGGCGCAACCCTTTGCTGAAAGGGGTCGAGTGGGAGCCCAAAACGACGAAAGCCGCCCGAAGGCGGCTTTCAAG
>JAGWVZ010000514.1 GCA_018970625.1 Myxococcales bacterium
TGCGCGCACCCGAGAGAGTATCGGCGGTCACCCGCTGTTGCTGAACCTCTTCGGACAACCGGTTCAACTGTGTGTCCAGCGTATTCACGGCCTGCCGCGCCTGTTCCACCCGTTGGGTAACTGCTGCCTGTTCCTGCACCAGTCGGGATACTTCAGACGCCGACGCATCAAGTTGTTGCTGCGTCTCTTCGGCTAATTCGCCAGCTGAGTGCCACCCAACCATAGCCAGATACATGGCAAACATCAGCACCCCGACCACAGCCATTAGCGCAAGCCACGGCACCACCTTCTTCATACCCACCCAGAAAATCGTCATCGCTCACCTCGTTATGGATACAGGGATTCGATCGACACCCGGTCTATAACGCAGGCCCGATGCCCTGCTGACAGATATCTGGACGACGCACATTTGTGTGGGCAGCCACGCAACGCCCAAGCCCCCCTTACAAACCCACAAACTTCCCGAGCGCCGACCAGAACGTGCCCAGGGTGCGGGTGAACGGGTTCGAGCCGGTGGGCAGCGGGCTCTTTTGCCAGACGAATGAGCCGTGACCTTTCAGGCTGCTCTCGAAGAGTGGCACGAGCCCCCTCAGGTAGGGCCAGAACGTCTCGGTGCGCCGGGATCGGCTCTGCAGGCGGCCGTCGAACGCGATGTAGGCGGCGCTCTCCTGATGGGTCTCCTGGCCGGTGAGCGTCTGGCCGTGCACGTCGCCAAACCCCTCCACCCAGATACTGCCCGTACCCGCGAGCATAATGTACCGAAACTGCCCGCGAATGAGGCTGTGCAGATTCCAGCGCCACTCGCTCTTCATGGTCAGGCCGTCGGTCACCGCAACAATCTGCATCGGGCTAATTACGAAGCCCGGATGGTCGCGCAAATCCATGCGCATGGTATACGAGTCAGCCGAGTCGGGGCCGGTGGCAGCCAGCGTAAGCCGGCAGGGCGTGGCGCGGTCTTCCGGAATCCGAATCTCGGTCATCATGAACAAACCGGTCAGAAAGCTCACCCCGGGAAACCGCCGGTCGTAAAAGAGCCGCGTTCGCGACACCCCCGTCTCGATCTGCCGCACGTGCGCCGCGCGCGCCAGCAGCACTCCGCCAGGCCCGACTTCCACTGCAGCGGTGCGCTCCGAAGGGTGAAGCACCACCTTGCCGCCGAGGGTGTCCGAGATGAGCTGAATGGGACGTGCACGCGAGATCACCGGCGCCGCCACATAGTACCAGAAGGCCCTCCAGACATATGGCGTCACCCAGACCACGAAAATCAGCGCCAGCGCACGCGGCCAGAACACCAGCCACTCCTGCCACAGCCAGCCTTTCCACAGCTCCCACTCCTGCGTCAGCTGAGCGGTCCAGCCCGCCACGCCGCCCGCAGCCGACTCCATACGCGCACGCCGAGTCTCGGCCGACTGCAGCGCTTCCATCAGGTCATTGAGCGCGGTGTGATGCTGTTGTTGCTGCGTTCTCGCCTGCTCGAGCTCCGCACGCTGACCAGCGAGCGTGGTCGATAGCCGGGTGAGCTCGGCGGCGGTGTTCGTGGCCTGCTGCGTCACCCGATCGACGTCAGCCCGTCGCTCGCGCAGCGTATTCAGTGAGTTGGTTACGCTATCATGCCACTGTTGAAGGTCTGAAAGACGTGACTGAAGCTCGTCACACCCCCACTGAAAGGTAAAATTCGCAACAGGGTCGCGCCAGAACTCGAGCGATAACCGGGACATGTTGCAGCGTTCCTGCGTCGTGCTGATCTGCCTCTGTACCCAGACCGCAATCACGGATGGGTCCGGGTTCGCAAGGTCAATCGCAGGTGGGGGCCCGAAGCCGATGTCGCGTCCCACGGTTTGCTGCACAGCCGTGGTCGCGACCTGCACCTGACGCTCGGCCGACGCGCGCGCTTCGGCCAGGGCAGCCTGCGCCGCCTGCAGCTGCGGAATCTGTACTGACTCGGCCGTGAAGACCTCCATGCCAAGCTGCCGAGCCGAGCCTTCGCCCTCCATGAGCTCACGCTGTAGTTCAGCACGACGCACCGACAGAACTTCGATCTCCTGCAGCACTGCGGGGAGCTGCTCGCGTGCAGTCACCGCCGCCCTGTACGTGTCCGTGATGGGTTGGCGCAGCAGGAAAGCGATGAACAGCACTGCCAGCAGTCCGGCCAACGCCCAGCCGAAGCGAACAAGAAACAGGAAAATATGCAAAACGAGCTTCATGGGCTTCACCATATGGAATGGGTCCGGAACTCGTGATGTCCGTAACGCGCCCCGCGCGCACAGCTGACGGATTGCGGTGCGACATGCAAGCGCGAGCTTCGGTGACCGGGTTCTGGCAGCGTTTCATCGGCGTTGTGGACTTCGTGTCGCTGGATATCGAAGAGCATGAGCCGGCTGCACTTCGCGCGTTTGACCTGCAGCGTTATGCGCCCAGACTTCTCTGTATTGAGGCGCACGGCCGCACACAGGATGCCATTTACGAGTGGATGGTCACCCATGGCTACCGTCGAATCGACTCGTATCTCGCTTATGACAGCGTGAACTGGTACTTCGAGCCGGCAGCCCCTTAGGGGTAACTCTCTGCATCATCGGCACGTCATGTTCACCGGCACCGAGCTCCCTTTACTGGTTACCGAGGTCCCCGGCCCTTCGTCGCAGGCGTGGGTCGAGCGCCTCTCGCAAGTGGAGTGTCCCGCTATTACGGCGCGACGCAAGCGACGGGTCGCCGTGGGCGGCACAGACCCGATTGTGTGGGCGCAGGCGCGCGGCGCAAACGTCATGGACGCCGACGGGAACCGATACGTCGATATGTCGGCTGGGTTTGCGGTCGGAGCCGTTGGCCATGCGCACCCGAAGGTCATCGAAGCGGCGCAGCGGCAGGTAACCCAGCTGATTCATGGCATGGGCGACCTGTTCCCTACGCGCGAAAAAGTCTTGCTGGGCGAAAAGCTGGCGGCGCTCACCCCTGGCGACCTGCAGCACAGCATTTTTGGCATGAGCGGGTCGGACGCGGTCGAGGCCGCGCTGAAAACGGCGATGATCGCGACGGGGCGGCGGCGCGTGCTGGGGTTTTCTTCGGGCTACCACGGCATGTCGCTGGGCGCGCTGGGCGTGTCGGGTTACCGCGACGATTTTCGCGCGCCGTTTGCCGGATTCGCAGGCGCGCAAGAGCTTCGCCTGCCGTACGCGAACTGCGCGGCGTGTCCGCTTGGGCTCGCACGACCGTCGTGCGGCATGGCGTGCGCCCGCTATGTCGAGAATCTGCTGGCGTCCG
>JAGWVZ010000515.1 GCA_018970625.1 Myxococcales bacterium
TGCAGATGGTGGCTCCCTGACCACAGCCCCTGACCCTGTGGCGCCAGCCCAACTCTCGCCAGAAGCTGCCGCACAGGTGACGGTCGCACCGACTGCATCGGGCGGCGGCGATGCCACGCCGGAAAGCGCACGCATCAGCATCGACAAGGCCGTTGACCCACCCGCCCAGACGCTATCGGCCGCCGCCGCCGCCGCATTACGCGAGGCCGAAGACGACGACTACTCGACCTCCGTCGACGCCAACGAAGACGTACTCAATGACGTCGCAAGCTCTGTGGCAAACGACGACGACGCGCCGCTGGTCGTTACGCGATCACGCAACCAGAGCGGCATGGGACCGCTTGTGCTCGCTGTTCTGGTGGCGGTCTCCTGTGTCGGTGGCTGGTGGGCCTACAACCGCTTCGTACTGAGCTATGGTGTCGTCGAACCCGAACCCACCGTGGCCTCGGTCTTTGTTACGTCTCGACCGCAGGGCGCCGAGATTCTGGTCGATGGTCAACCGACCGGGCGCACCACACCGGCGCCGATCCCCGAAGTCGACCCCGGCACCAACGTCAGCGTGTCGGTGCGTCTGGCCGGGTACGAAGAGTCTCCCGCACAGTCGGTAGAAGCCACCCCCAGACCGCAGGCGTCACTGCAGTTTGACCTGCAACCCGCGCCGCACACCGTCCGTGTCGACAGCGACCCCGCTGGCGCCACCGTCATGTACAACGGGGAGGCCGTCGGCCTCACGCCTTATACACTGGGACCCGTTCGCGTGGACTACCGCGACGGGCTCGACGTCACGCTCCGAATGGACGGCTACCTGGACGACCGTGTCGCGATTGACTGGACCGCCGGACAGCCGGAATCCAGCGTCCGTCGCTCCCTGCAACCCAATCCCAACTGGGTTCCCCCGACAGCCGATGCCGAAGTGCCCTGATCCGGCTTACCTCGAATCAGACGCCAGCCGTAGTCTCCGCTGAGGTCTCCGTCGCCGGGGGGCCAAATACGACCAGCCAGCAGCCGTCATCGCAGTGCAACACGGTCAGGCTGTCGTCCGAATAATCGCCGTGCTCAGAGGTGTGCACGACCTTCGACACCCGCGCACGCAGCCTCTGCCCATGCTCCGTAGCGAGCAGGTCAAAGGCCTTGTCGTTCGCACGCAATACCGTGTCGCGCCCATCCAGATACATCGCCGGACCGGGTAGCAGCTCGAGCGCGCGACCCAGGACCGCCGTGTTTGTCGCAATCACCGGTTGCTCGCGAGTCTGAGCCTCGACGCGAGCATTGAGCAGACTGTTCAGCGCGATCGCGAGCTCGTTGAACTCCGCCGCTGATTCATCCACGGGGGCGCGGCGAAACCGTTCGCCCCGACGAACGGCGTCGGCAAAGGATCGCAGGGCCTCGATGGGCGACACGACCTGCCCTGTAATGCGATTGCTCATCAGGATGCTGATGAACACACCGAACAGGCAGACGCCTCCGGCCGCCCACGCGCCGGCAAAACCCAGCCGCTGCGCCCGCTCGTCGGAGACCTGCATGGCATGATGGTTCACGTCCGCCAGCTGACGCACCGCCAGCACCAGCTGGCCGATGGCCGCCGGGTCACCCGCCTGCGCCGCGTTCCAGTGCACACGAATATTCGCCAGAATCGGCCGCTCTTCGTCTTCGGTCACGTTGCTCTCTGCGACCGCCAGCGCCTGCTCAAATCGAAGTTCCCGTCGTTCGTCCTGCGCGCCCTCAGGCGTCGCCAGAACGGTCAGCATATCCTCGGCCGCTTCGATCGACCGCACATTGTCTTCCAGAATACGACCGATCTCGGGCGACATCCGGCTCAGCACGCCGATTGCGGTGAACGCCGAGATCATTTGCAGGACCAGCAGTCCGCCCACGAGTAAACGCACTTCAGAACGTACGCGCATATCAAAGCTGCCTGGTCAGATTCCGAAGAGCCTCGCGCGATGAAGCGAGAACCAGAATATCGCCGGCCGCCAATGGCGCCGATGGATTGGGAGCAGCGACTCGCGCTTTGTTATCCACCATACGGCGAACGCCCAGCACCGTAATGCCAAAGCGCGCGGGCAGTTTCAGCTGCGCGAGCGACGAACCGATGAACGCGGGAGGCGGCGACATTTCGGTCACCACGTAATCATCGCCCAGAGGAATCTCCTCCCGAATGGAGTCAAACATCAGACGGCTCGCGTAGCGCTCACCGAATGAACGCTCCGGGTTCACCACCTCGTGTGCTCCCACAACGCTGAGAATCCGCTCCAGAATCTCGCTTCCCGCCCGTGCGACAATGCGCTGACAACCTCTCTGCCGCAGCAGCGCGGTGACGATTATGGCCGCGTCGCGCGCATCGTCGCCGATCGCACAAATCACCACATCCCGCCGCTCCGGAGCGATACGATGGAGCGCGACCTCATCGGTCGCGTCAAAGCAGAGCGCCGCTGACACAGCGCCGCTAACGGCCTGCACACGCTCCTCACTGACGTCGACGGCCATGACATCGCAGCCGCGCGATGACAGCTCACGCGCCAGCGCCATGCCAAACTGCCCCAGTCCAATCACCAGTATCTGACGTTGCATGACCTACCTCGATTAACCCACTGGCACTTCCATCTCGGGCTCGCGCCAACGGACCGTGCGATGTTCACTTGCCAGCAACAGAAACAACGTCAACGGACCGATTCGGCCCGCAAACATGCAGAAAATAATGATGACCTTGCCGATCTCATCAAGACGCGCCGTACCGCCAATGCTGAGCCCGACGGTAGCCACAGCCGATACCGTCTCGAACAGCGCCATCTCGTACGGCATCACCTGTGTCAAACACAGCATCAGGAACGCAACGAAGATGGTGACAAGCCCCAGCGTCGCCACCGCGATCGCCTTCAAGAGCGTCGCCACCCCGATCCGATAGCCCCACGCCGACGGATACAACTGCCCACGGAGCGCGGCCCACACCCCCAGCACCAGCACCGCCAGAGTGGTCGTCTTGATGCCGCCTGCCGTAGAGCCAGTCGCGCCGCCAATGAACATGACCACCACCATCAGCGTGATGGTCGCCGGCGTCAGCGCCGCAAAGTCCACGCTGTTAAACCCGGCCGTGCGCAGCGTCACCGACTGAAACCATGCATTCATCACCCGGTCCAGCGCGCCCATGCCGCGCATGCTGGCAAACCATTCACTGATCACAAAGAACAGGGCCGGAATCACCATCAGCGCCACGGACGTCACCAGCGTAAGTCGTATTGCCAGCGGCACC
>JAGWVZ010000516.1 GCA_018970625.1 Myxococcales bacterium
AGGCATTGCGCGACGCCCAAACCACCCGCAGCGCACCCTACGGCCCCACCCCGGGCTACCCGCCCATGGTGCGCGCCATCGCCGACCGCTACGGCGTTGATCCCGCGCGGGTGATTGTCACCATCGGCGTCGAAGAGGCCATCGCCGTCTGCATGTTCGGCATGGTCAACCCCGGCGACCACGTGCTGCTGCCCGACCCGGCCTTCCCCGTCTACGGCACGCTGGCCACCCTCGCCGGCGGCAAGGTCAACACCTACGCGCTGCTTCCCGAGACCCGCTTTCGGCCCACGTGGGCGGCCATCGAGGCGGCGCTCACGCCCGAAACCCGCCTGGTCATGATCTGCTCGCCGGGAAATCCCACCGGCGCCGTGGCCGAGCCCGAAGAATACGCGAAAATCGGCCGCGAGCTCGAGGCGCGCGGCATTCCGTTCCTGGCCGACGAAATTTACGAGGATATTCAGGGCGAAACTCACCGCCATGAAACCATGTACAAGGTCACGCAGCGCGGATTCGTTACCGCGGGCCTGTCCAAATCGCACGCCCTCGCCGGCTGGCGCCTGGGCTGGTTGATTTCTCCGCCCGACGTGCAGGCCGAAATTACCGCATTGCACCAGTATTTTGTCACGTCGGCCCCTTCGCCTCTCATGGAGGCGGCGACCCTTGCATTTAGCGAGGAAGGCAGGGCGGCAGCCAAACAGATTGAGGCCGATCTGATTGAACGTCGGCGTCTGGCCATCGCGCTCTTCGAGCCCCTTGGATTCGAGATTTGCGCCGGCGACGGCGCCTTTTATTTATTTGTGCGCCACAAACTCTCTGGCGACGACCTCGATTTCACCATGAAATTAATGCTCGAAGGAAAGGTCATTATGATTCCCGGGCAGGCGTTTGGCCCCGCCGGAAAGGGATTTGTGCGTATTTCGTACGCGTCACACCCCGACAAATTGCGCGAGGCCGCGGCCCGCACCGCCGCCTGGCTGGCCACGCAGGAGAACGCATGAACCAGCCATTAACCGAACAGGAATTGATCGCCATTCGGCGCGACCTGCACACCTGGCCGGAATTGTCGCATCAGGAGTCGCGCACCGCCGCGCTCGTGACCGAACAATTGCGCGCCATGGGATTACACCCGCGCACCGGCATCGCCGGCCACGGCGTTGTCGTGGACATCGAAGGTGCGCACCCCGGCCCGACCCTGCTCTATCGCGCCGACATGGACGCGCTACCGATTCAGGAAATCGCAGGGCGCCCGTATTCCAGCCAGAACCCAGGCGTGATGCACGCGTGCGGCCACGACGTGCACACCACCATTGGTCTGGGTGTTGCCTCCCGTATTCTGGCACAGCGCTCAGCCTTGCACGGCCGAGTCAGGTTTGTGTTTCAGCCGGCCGAGGAAGCGGCGCCGCCACCGGGAAAGACGATCGGCGCAGAGCGAATGGTCGAGGAAGGCGTGCTCGAAGCGCCCGCGGTAGATGCTGCCTTCGCCCTGCACGTCATGCCCACGATTCCTGCGGGGCAGCTGGGTTACACACGCGGCCCGGTGTGGGCGGCGAGCGAATTATTCGATATTACGGTTCACGGTGCGATGGCGCACGGCGCCTACCCGCACGAGGGCATTGATGCCGTGTATGTGGCCGCGCAAATCATTCAGTCGGTGCAGCAGATTGTGGCGCGCAACGTGGATGCCCGCGACGCCTGCGTCATTAGTTTCGGCCGTATTCAGGCTGGTACGGCCTACAACATCATGCCGGAAAAGGTCCTCTTACAGGGCCTGATTCGCACGCACGATCCGGCGGTTCGCACCATGGTCATGCGCCGCTTTCACGAGGTCGTGCAACACACCGCGGCGGCTGCCGGCGCACGCGCCGACGTGCAGATGGTGCGCGGCACCTGGCTCACCGCCAACGACCCCACGCTGGAGACCTTCTGCGTGGAGACCATCCAGCAGTCCGGCCTGCTGACCCCCATTTATCACCGCCCCCAGATGGGCGCCGAAGACTTCGCCGCCTTCTCGCGCCGCGTCCCCTCTTGCTACCTGCTGCTGGGCGTGCGCAACGAAGCCCGCGGCATCGTGCACATGATTCACACCCCCGAATTCGACGTCGACGAAACCTGCCTCGCACCCGGCGCCGACGCGATGGTGCAGGTCTTGCTGCGCGCGGGGCGGGAGTGGTCGTCGTTGGAGGGGCGGGTGGCGGCTGTGGGGTGATGGGGGGTTGGGGAGCAGACCACAGTTGCCCGATACGCCAGAGTGAAGTCACGGCAGAAGGTTGATGGGGGTCAGGGGATAATGGTTTGAGGGGGGAATATCCCGAATTAAATATTCCAGCTTCCTGTTTATTTGCACGCATCCTTACGCCGTGAAAACTCGGGACGAAACACGGAAATTTATTCACGTCGTTCTGTCCGATACGGGTCTGGAGCTGCCGTCGCACCCCAATTTCCCCCAACGCCCCATCACCCTCACCGTAACCAGATCAAATACACCGCAATCAGCACCGATGTGAGCACGATCGTTCCCAGCACGACCTGCATACGGCTAAAGCCCGGTTCATCGTCAGCGGTCGGGCGGGGCGCCGGCGCCGGGGTGGGCACAGCGGGCGCGGCGGTCGGTTCCGGAGTGCCGCCCTGCAAAGGTTTGGTGGCGACCACGCTGGGCGGGTGCGGAAACGTACCGGACTCCCGTTCGGCCCGAACAGCGGGCGACACCAGGGGGGCTGGCACCACGATCATGTCGGGGTCGTCGGCGACGGGCTCGTCTTTGAGCTCGGCGAACACCGGCAGCTCGACGCCGCGCGTGGTGCGGCGCACCTGTTTGCGAGGGCGCAGCATGATCGCCGCCAGCGGCACGCCCGGGATCATGTCGTCGGGCACTCCGTCAGCGAAGTCTTCGAGCCGAATCCGCGTTCCCTTGCGCGACGCCTGCGGCAGCGTGCTTCGCTCATGCAGCAGCGCGTGGGTATGATCGGGGTCGGCATAGCCCGTGAGGTTCATGCGCGGGTGGTACAGCAGCGGTGTCCAGTGCTGCAGATCCGACGACGCGCTCTCGTAACCGGTGAACTGCCCGCTGGCCAGCATCGCCGCCAGCTCGTCGCCGTTCAGCGGCCCATAGATCGTGTTCTCAAGGCGCACATACACGTCGCCGGCGGTCACCTTGCGCTCGTCGCCCTGCTCGGTACGAGGAACCATGCCACCCAGCGAGAACTCCTTGACCACCAGCTGACCGTCCACCACCGGCACCAT
>JAGWVZ010000517.1 GCA_018970625.1 Myxococcales bacterium
GACGCGGTCATGCCCGTGGACATTTACCGACTCGCGACGCGTTCGGGCGGCCTGTATCACACGGAGTATCCTGCCGCCGGTGACGTGGTGTTCTTCAGCAATACGCACGACATGAACGCCGACGGTCGCGACAACGACTTCTATTCCCATGTCGGCATCGTGGAGGCCGTCGCCGACGACGGAACCGTCTCGATCATCAGTTATATGGATGGCGGTGTACAACACACCAGCATGAATCTGGTGACCGCGCACGAGCGCGAGCTTAACGGGCGAGAGATCAACACGCCGATGCGCGCGCGTCAGGGAGAGGACGGCAGTGCAGCCTGGTTGTCTTCCCACCTCACCGTTGGATTCGCAGCCTTTCTGGGACCGGAAGTGGAGACCGTGCACCTGATTGACCAGTGGCAACCTGACGCGACCTCCGTCGCTTCGTTTGCTGAGTGATCAGGCTTCGGCTTTTGCTTCGCCGCTCAGCAACTCTTTCATCTTGCGCCGCTCCTCACGTGCGGCCAACTCGGCCAATCGGGTCGCCTTTCGCTCAGCATCCCGCGCATCGCGAAACGCGATGAACCATTCGGGCAGTTCAAATGCGGGGAAATCGCTGATCTGAACCTGCGAGAAGGACGTCTCCTTGAGGCGCTTGATGGCGTCGATCTGCATCACTCGCCATCCGAGTTCGCCGCGCAGCAGCACCCATCGTTCGATGGTGTAATCGCGACGTTCGCGAGCTTTCAGCCCATCAACAACGAGAAGATGTGCTTCATCGTGGCCATTCAGACGAATGCGTCCAAGCTGGGCATCGGACGAGATACCTTTCAGAAGACGAAGGCGACGCCGAGCGACAGTCTGAAACTCTTCGCGCGGCCCATATTCAGCGCGCAGAGCGCCGTCCTCGTGGGTCATGTCCCAGATGAACTCGTAGTCACCGGCCGTGACAGCCCGTGCCCATTCCTTGTGAAACAGGTACGCGATCATCTCTTTGCCCACCACGCGCGTGACCGTGCGGGCTGCCGGAGCCTGAGCGGCCTGTGCGGTCGTCTGGGCACGCATGGATACCGGCGCAGACACGCCAGCAGCGCGACCGGCCGGGGTGGCAGGCTTGATATCGGAGGCCTTGAGCGGGGCTTTCTTCTTAATCTTCATAATCTGCGACAACTGCTAAGGGGGAAGCGTGACACTACGAACAGGATCAGCGTGATAACGTCAACCCTGCCATAGCAGAGCTGAACGTCGATCGTATCTTTCAGCGCTTGCGTGGTTGCTGTCGCATACCACGTTGCTGGCCAAATGCCTGAGGGCCATATCCCTGAGGCACCATCATCGGAGGCGGTTCTTCGAGGAAGAACAGGTACCAGGTGTCGCCAAATGGCTTCATTGTGACTTTTTTGCCGTTCCGAAGATTTTGCAGATTGGTGGCGGTGCGATCATCTGTCGGCACGAGCACATGCGCACGGTCGAGCACGAGAATGGCCGTTGCGTCCTCGCCGACCTTTTGCAGGCACCAGGCGTACATGTTCCAGAGGAACGGCTCCTTGTCGTGGATCTTTACCGCACCTTCGAAAGCGGACTTCATTTCGGCCAGCTTCTTCTGGCGACACATGTGCGCACCAAGAAAAGCCTTGGCCATCCAGTCCCGAGCCCACGCCTTTTGCAGATAGGGCACGGCCGCATCGTAGTTTTTTTGCAGGTAGTAGAGCTGGCCTATCTGCCCTGCCAACTGTTCCGCCACGAGAAACTGCCACTTCTGCAGTTCCAGGGCCGACTCCAGCACCGTGATGGCCTTGTCGAATGGCGGCTTCCATTTGCCAGCCTGAGCGGGATTCATGGGATTGAAACCGGGCGGCGGCTGCAGCAGCTCCTGCGATGCCTGAACCGCGGCCCCCATCGCCATGTAGCTGCGACGCGCCAGCCAGACGTAGGCGATTCCGAACGCGATGAGTCCGGGGATGACACCATAGAAGATGCCTCCGAAAACGAGCGATACCAGAAGCCAGGCAAGGGCTAACGCACCCGTGCTAATCAACAGGTTGTACATACGGTTTCAGGTCCGTGGTGCGCGGTCTAGACAATGGATGGGAACGACGCCGACCTCACGTCGGGTGACCTGACTACCGTCCCGTCCCATGACGGTGAGCATCGCCAGACGACGCTGCGCGACGGGTACCACCAGACGTCCGCCGGGGCGTAACCAGGCCGTCCATGGACGTGGAGGCCTCGCAACGCCCGCACCCACGACAATCGCATCAAACCGACCGGCATCACCATCCCCCAGCTCGGCCGTCCAGGAGACTCGTGATGCGAGTCCAATCTGCAGAATCGCAGCCGCCCCCGCCTCACGAAGACAGGCATTGGACTCGACCGAAGTAACTTCGCAACCGATCTGCGCCAGAAGAGCCGACAGGTAACCCGTGCCGGCGGCAAGTACTGCGACCTGCGTTCCAGGCGCCGGCTCGGCCGCTTCGACCATGAGCGCCGCGACGGATGGTTGAGGGCAGCGTCGACCATGCCCAACAGGCGACTCGACATCGAGGTAGGCTGCCATCTGGACTTCTTCCCGGACAAAGACGTGCCGCATCACAGACTGCATGGCGTCACGGACACGATCGTCCGTAACACGCTCGCGCAGTCTGGCGCAGTCGATTCCTTGCTGTAAGGGCGAAACTTCAACGTCTGGCGTCATTCGAAGCTCAGGCCGGGTGCAGGGTAAGCAGCTGTAAACTCGGACACTTCCGCCCGAACAGTCGCGATCTCCGCCTCGTTATCAACGCTCTTCACGACGCGGTCAATCCAGCCGGCAACCAGTGGCATGTGCGCTGCGCCGATGCCACGGCTGGACAGCGACGCCAGCCCTACCCGAATCCCACTGGGATCCATGGGCTTGCGGGGGTCGAATGGGATACTGTTGAAATTCGTAACGATACCGGCGCGGTCCAGCGCCTTGGCGACAGGCTTACCGGACACACCCTTGGGTGTGAGATCAACGATCAGCATGTGGTTATCGGTGCCACCCGTCACCAGACGGTACCCCTTTTCTGTGAGCGCCTCGCCAAGCGCCTTCGCGCTGTCCACGACCCGGGTCGCGTACTCCCTGAAAGATGGCTGCAGAGCCTCATGCGCGGCGACCGCAATGCCGGCGGTTGTATTGTTGTGGGGGCCTCCCTGCAGTCCGGGAAACACAGCCCTGTCGATGGCAGAAGCCAGCCCTGCGCGGCACATGATCATGCCGCCACGCGGCCCAC
>JAGWVZ010000518.1 GCA_018970625.1 Myxococcales bacterium
CACAGGTGCCGTTCTGACAGGTCTGGTTGTCCTGACACACGCTGCCGCCGCACGACTCCAGACAGCGAGGCTCGTCGTTCAGGTCAAAGCCACACTCAAAGCCGCTCCCGCAGGGCGGATTGCAAATGGCGAGATCGTCGCCGCAGCCAGAGAATGTCGCAACAGCGACCACCGAAAGGGCGAGCGCCAACAGAGAAGACGTGAAACGCATGGAACATCACCGGGCGGGTTCTGGATTCAACGAACGGAACGCGCCCAGTTTTTGCACGAATGCGGCGTCCATGGCAAACGGCTTGACACGATTGCACGATCGCGACGTGTAGTGCATGGTGCGACAGCCTCGCGGCGAGGCTCGCCTGTCGGATCACGCTGCGGTCTCGCGCTCCGCTGTCAGCTCTTCCCTTTCGCCACGAACCGGGCTCCATGGCCAACTGGATTCTGAAGTTCATTTCCGGAAAATATCAGGGCGGTGAGTTTCAGCTCGAAGAAGGCGTCGTGTACGGCGTCGGTCGCGCGAATGACTCCGATATGGTGCTCGTTGAGGACATGGTGTCGCGTAACCACGCGAAACTGCAGGTCGTCGGAGATGTGCCCACCCTCGAAGACCTCGGCTCGACGAACGGATCGTTCGTCAATGGCGAGCGCGTAAAGAAAGTCGAGCTCAAGGAGGGTGACCGCATTCTCTTTGGCACATCGATCATCCGGCTCGTCCGGGTGGACAGCGCATACGCGTCCAGCCTGAACGTCGATCAGACAGGCGAAGACGCCCACACCGAATCGCCGACCGATCCACACCGCGGGGTCGTGGCTGCGGCCGCTCAGCCCCCGACGTCGTCAGCGGCTCCCGCCCGCACCGTCGCCATCAACCTGAACGCCACTTCGCCTGAAGACCAGCCCTTCGCGGCAGGTTCTACCCTGCAGCCCAACGCGATGCCTCCCGTGCCGCGCAC
Organism: Myxococcales bacterium; assembly: GCA_018970625.1. Next base: position 951 of record JAGWVZ010000518.1, read on the forward strand.
CGCCAACGCAGGCTTCACCATGACCCCGCCGCCAGAAGAGGCGAACAGCGACGCTCCCGCGACCGCAGCACCCGAGCCGGCTCCGGCCGCACCCGCTCGGGCCCCCATGCAGACCGTCGCCCGACAGGGCGGGCTCATGACCGGACTCCTCGAAGAAATCTCGCTCCCCGACCTGCTGCAGCTCTTCTCGACGGGCCGAAAGAGCGGCACCCTGCGCGTCGAGTCCGACCAGAACGCCACCCTGCACATCCGCGAAGGACGCGTCGTCTTCTCGGAAATCCACGGCCTTGACCTGCATCCCGAGAAGGCCGCCTACCGGATCCTCACCTGGACCACCGGCACCTTCATCTTCGAAGCTCCCGTCGAGCAGGACTTCCCGGTCACCGTCGACATGAGCACCGAAGCCCTCATGATGGAGACCTTCCGCATCTCCGACGAGATTTCGCACCTGCGCGGCGTGCCCGACCTCAACCAGATCCTCACCGTCTGCGTGCCGCTGCAGCCACCGCTGCGCGCGCTCAACGCCGAAATCCTCGACACCCTGCAGCTGGTCATCAACTACGGCCGCGTCGCAGACGTGCTCGACCGCTCCCTCGCAAACGACCTCGAGACGCTGCAGGACCTCCTCTACCTGCTGCAGCACAAATACGTACAACCAGCGTAAGCCGCTGATCCATCACGTATTTTCAGGCGCATCCAGCAACCCGTGCGCCACGACCTGCCACCCACTTTCGGTCGCGTGCCGACGAAGGCTCTCGTCACCGCGGTCCAGCAGCACCGCCAGCTCGCTCGCATACCCCAGCAGCGCCGCGTCCGACCACGTGTCCCCCATGACCCACACCGGACGCTCGTCGCGACGCGCCTGCAGCGCCTGCACCTTCCCCTCGCGCATCACCACCGGCTCACAACGCCGCAACGACACCCGACCGTCCTCCACCTCGCAGCGATTGCCAATCACCCGGTCGGCCGGCACACCCAGCTCCAGCTCGGCCGCCTGACTCACCGCCCACACATTCGTCGCCGACACCACCCACGTCGGTACACCAGCGGCCTCCAGCCTGCGCACCCAGTCCTGCACCACAGGCCGCGAACGAATGCCCCGGTGCAGCGTCACCGGCAACCCGTCGCTCGTCACTCGACGGTCGGCTGAGCACGGACGACCCTTCTCGAGCGCCAGCAGCTCGCGCGCAGCAGCGGCCACCTCGTCGGGTGTCATGCCCGCGTGCATCGAGGCCGCCCACCCATAGGTCTCTCGCTGACCCAGCCGCCCAAAGCGTCGCGCATACACCGCGATCACGTCTGTCTGCCACTGTCGGTCCTCGAGCAGCTCCGACCGGCTGGCCTGCCCATATCGCTCCCGCGCCGCTGCCGGCACATCGGCGCCATCGACCGCGTCCCAGAACCCACCGTCGAAGGCATACCGCAGCTGCTCCACCAGAAAATAGTGAAGCATTTCGCCTACATCGCCGCGAATACACGTACCGTCAAAATCCAGCGCCGCGTACGGACGAGCGCCCAGCAACCCCGCGCGCGCCCTGCGGCAAAGGTCGTCGATTCGGGCATCCAGCTGCTGCAACTCCGTCATGAACCTTCCACTTCAACAGAAAACCACGCGCCGGCTCGCGCTTTGAACGCCCAGTGCGCTCAACCACGTCACACCGACGCTCCACGATGCGCGCGCATACCACGACGGTGCAGCGAAACATCGCACACTTGCATGCCACACCCCGCCCTGCCTACAACAACCCGCGCATGGCGCACCATCGTCTATCACCGCCGACCCGAGCCCGCGTATGTCTGCCTACCTGGCCCTTCTGCTGTCATTTGCGTCGGCGCCCTCACCCGAAACCACCGCTCCAGCGCCCCCTCTGCTGGCCATGGACCCCAACCTCAGCTTCTCCATCGGTTGCGCAGGCGGCGACGCCAGCCTGGTGCTGCAAAACCGACAGCACACCCTCAGCGGCCAGTTCAGCGGCCAGATCGAGTCCAACTCAATCTCGCCCGACCCCAACCTGTACTGGTGCAGCGGTTATCTGCCAACCACACCGCAGTTCTGCGTGACCGTTCCCTCCGATAGCACGTGGACCTTTCAGGTGACCGACTCGAACTCCATCGACACCGTCATGGCGCTTCACACCACGCCAGCCACCGACGACCTCTGGTGCGACGACGACAGCGCCGGAAACCTCATGCCCATGTTCACGGCCACGCTCGCGGCCGGCACCTACCACCTGTACGTGGGCGCGTTCAGCC
>JAGWVZ010000519.1 GCA_018970625.1 Myxococcales bacterium
GAAAACGCAATGACAGACAAACCCGGACTGACAGGCGCCTCGCCCCTCAGCCAGGGCGATGTGGTCGCCAATCGCTACCGCGTGCTCGATGAAATTGGTCGTGGTGGATACGCCATCGTTTACAAGGCACTGGACACCAAGACGGGCGATGTGATCGCCCTGAAAACCATTCGTCCTATCGCACCGCGCCCCGAGGAGGTACGCGAGCGATTCCGGCGTGAGGCAGAGCTGGTGTCGCGACTGAAGCACCCGAACACCGTTCGCGTTTTCGATTACGGTTTCGAGAGCGACTTCTATCTGGCCATGGAGTTACTGGAAGGTCACCCGCTGAGCGATCTGCTGGACGGCGAGAATGGTATCTCTCTGGAACGGTCCGTATTCATCGTGATTGGCGTGCTGGAGAGTCTGACAGAGGCGCATCGGCTGGGCATCGTCCACCGTGACCTCAAGCCGGAGAACGTCTTTCTCGCGCAGCGGATGCAAGGCGACCAGAAGCTGGAGCACGTCAAGGTGCTCGATTTCGGAATCGCCAAGGCGGTCCTTGATGAGAGCAACATGCCTGCGCTGACCCTGAAGGGCCGCGCGATGGGTACGCCGGCCTATATGTCACCCGAACAGGCGAAGGGAGCGCGCCTTACGGTACATAGTGACCTGTATTCGGTGGCCGTGCTGCTCTACGAGATGATCTGCGGCGTTCCACCGTTCAACGGTGATTCGGCCATGACGATCATGCTCAAGCACGTCAACGAGCCGCCTCCGCAGCTCACGCCGCTCCGCCTTCGTGGCACCGCGCTGGATGCAGCCATCCAGAAGGCTTTGAGCAAGAACCCGTTCGACCGCTTCGCCAGCGCCGAGGAGTTCTTGTCGGCCATCCGGGATGCCACGGCTCGTCTGGACCAGCCCGCAGCCGCGGCAGCAGGTCCCGCCGCGACCCCGTCGCACGCCGCACCCGCCGCGACCCCTGCACCCGAAGCGCCAGCTCAGGGAAGTCTAAAGAAAGAGAACCTGTTCGCCTCGTGGTTCAAGCGGCGCTGATGGAACTGGACTGGAGCAAGGAGCTGCTCGTCGTTGTCGATGAGTCACACGATGTTGCCCGCAAGCTCGGCCAACCTCCTACCTCGGCTCACGTTTTGCTCTGCCTGTTCACCGCCAAGAATCAGGCCGCCCTGTTTCTGGCAGAACGAAACATCACCGGCGATCGCCTGCTGGAGGGCGTCAGGGCCCGCCTCGATGAAAAAACCGACACCTGGGAGCGTATTCTGAGACGTGCCCAGGAGGTCGCGACGGTCAACGAGAGCGACAGAATCGGCAGCCTGCATGTCCTGATCGCGCTGTGCTCCTTTGTGGACTCTGCGGCCTATCGGTTGATGAAGGGCCTGAACATTGACATTGCAGCTGTCCGAAACGACGCGCTTGCGTGGTTACAACGAAACGCGATGCCTACCGGCCCGGGCCATGAGCGCGTTCCTGCGCCGCATCGGGAGGCCGGCGCAGGCGGTTCGCCGCCCACCGGCACCGCACCTCAGGCGCAGCGACGTCTGCCCGAACCGGGAGCAGGGCGAACGTCTCTACCCGTCGCACCGGACCCGCGAACAACGGCTGCGGCACGCACCCACGTCGAGCCAGCGTCTGCGCCCGCGACGCCTTTGCGTAACCTGACCCCCGCTGCCGAACAGGACGAGCGTCCAAGGACAGCCCGTGGCCCGCGGCCGCCGGATGATGTTCGCAAATCCACCGAACCGGCTGCCGCCCTGCCCACAAGCCCCGGACCCAAACCGACCGTGACGCATGAGCTGCGCGCGCGTCTGCTGGCTCAGTCGACGATCGCGCCACCAGAACCGAGCGCGAAGCGTGACCTGCTGAAAGCGCCACCGCCGATTCAGGTACGTCCTCTGCCCGTACAACCGCGGCCAGCCGGTGCAGGCACACAGGAGAGGACAGGGCCTGCTCTGAAGCAACACTTTACCCTGCGAGAACAGGACTTTCCGCTCCTGACCAAATTGGGACGAAACCTCACGCTGCTCGCGATCGACGACAAAATTGACCGCGTCGTTGGTCGGGAAGCCGAAATTGATCAGCTGATCGACATACTCAATCGACGCCGAAGCAATAACCCGGTGCTGATTGGGGACGCCGGCGTGGGGAAAACCGCGGTCGTGGAAGGGCTCGCACACCGGATCGTGGGCAATGGCCAGACGCCAGCGCCCAGCGGGATGGATCGGAAAATTCTGATTGAGGTCGAGGCGTCACGCATGGTGTCGGGGACCGGCATGCGAGGCTCCTTTGCCGAACGGATTCAGGCGTTGAAGAAAGAGGTCGCGAAGGCGGATGGACGCGTCATCGTGTTTCTGGACGAGCTGCATCACTGGATTGGGATGGGTGCCGGAGGTGACGGACCCGCCGACGGCGCCGGTGAACTGAAGACTGCGCTGGCGCGCGGTGAATTTCCCTGTGTCGGCGCAACCACCTGGGAAGAATACCGAAAATATGTCGAGACCGACCCTGCGTTCGAGCGGCGTTTTCAGGTCGTCCGTGTGAACGAACCCACCCCCGAGGCGGCTATCGGCATTGTGCGGGGGGTAGTTCCTCAGTACGCGGCGCACCATCAGGTGGACTTCGACGACGACGCCGTCGATGCCTCTGTGCGGCTCTCTCATCGCTATCTGCCAGACCGACGGTTGCCCGACAAAGCCATTGGTATCATCGATATGGCAGGAAGCCGGGCGAGGCGGCTGGGAGCCCGACTGGTCGATCGAGCGCTCGTGGCGACCGTGGTCGCTGAGCAAGCGGGACTGTCAGCAGAAAAGCTCCTGATGGCTGACCGCGAGCGGTTTCTGCATCTGGAAGACCGCCTCATGCAGCGCATCATTGGTCAACAGCATGCCGTCGAACGCGTCGCCTCGGTGTTGCGCCGAAACTATGCGGGCTTCGTCAATCAACGACCCATCGGGAGCTTTCTGTTTCTGGGGAGCACCGGCGTTGGAAAAACGGAGTTTGCCCGCGCGCTCGCGTCGGTGCTGTTTCATGACGAGAACTCCATGACCCGTATCGACATGACGGAGTTCATGGAAGCGCATAGCGTCGCCCGTCTGATTGGCGCCCCACCCGGCTACATTGGCCATGACGCCGGCGGACAGTTGACAGAGGCCGTGCGCCGCAGACCGTATCAGCTGGTGCTTCTGGATGAGGTAGAGAAAGCCC
>JAGWVZ010000520.1 GCA_018970625.1 Myxococcales bacterium
CTTGCAGCACCATGTTTCCCAGGTGCTCTGGGTGATTCTGGGAGGCACCGCTGCAGGGCTGCTGGCGGCTCAGGATTATCGAAACGTGGAACGCGCTGCCTACCTGCTGCTCGCCGGCGCCGTGTTCCTGCTGATTCTGGTGCCTCTGATCGGCGACACGAATAACACGACGGCGCAACGCTGGATTGATCTGGGGGTCTTTCAGCTTCAGCCGTCTGAACCTGCAAAACTAGCAGTCATAGTCGCTACGGCACGCTACTTTCATGAGGTCGAAAGCCCCAACGCCCATGGCATCCGACAGATGCTGCCTCCCATCCTGATGGTCGCGGTCCCCTGGACGCTCGTGCTGATTCAGCCTGACCTGGGTACCGCCACCGCTATCCTCCTCATCTTTGGAACGATGTGCCTGTTTGAGCGCATCAAGGCATCAACGATCACGGCCTTTGCAACCGCCGGAGCCGCTGCGCTGCCGGTCATGTGGTTCTTCGTCATGCACGACTATCAGAAGGAGCGCGTGCTGTCGTTTCTCAACCCGGACGAAGACGTGCAGGGGGATGCATGGCAGGTCAGCCAATCGCGCATTGCCATCGGTTCAGGGCGCCTGTTCGGCAAAGGCTATCTGCAGGGCACGCAGGTTCAGAACGGGTTCGTGCCCGAACACGAGAACGATTTTGTTTTCGCCAACCACGGCGAACAGTTCGGATTCGTGGGGGGCGTCGCGCTCATTGTCCTGTATGCCATACTGATATTCTGGGCGCTCCGCATCGCCCGATACGGACGCGACCGTTTCGCGGTGCTCTGCGCGGTAGGCGTCTCGGCGTTCCTGTTCTGGCACGTCGTCGTGAACCTGGGGATGGTCATGGGCGTCCTCCCCGTCGTCGGAATCTGGCTCCCGTTCTGTTCGTATGGAGGCTCAGCCATGATGACGAGCATGATGCTGGTCGGTATTCTGCTGAGCATCTCCCTGCGCCGTCAGGTGTTTGCATAGGGCAGGGCGACCGCGCGTTTTCCACGCCAGAGCCTCACCGAACGACGCGCCACAATGCAGGCCCGCGAACGTTCGGTGCTTCGCGCGATTCAGGGAATCTTCGAGAAGAACTCGACGAGCTTCGGACGTGGCATATTGCCCACTGCCCGACCGACGACCTGGCCGTTCTTGAACGCGATGATGGCCGGGATGCTGCTGATCTGGAGCGATCCGGCAAACTTGGGATTGTTATCGACGTTCAGCTTCACCACGCGCACCTTGCCGGCGTAGTCTTTCGCGACGTCTGCCAGCGTGGGTGCCAGCGCCTTGCACGGTCCGCACCACGGGGCCCAGAAGTCGACGACAACCGGGATTGGGCTGTTGAGCACTTCTGCCTGAAACGTTGCGTCAGATACGTCGATTACGCCTTCCGTTGCCATAACTCTAACCTCGATTGAGAGCCGTTCACCAGTTGTACGGCACAGTGGCAAGAGTTAAAGCACCGAGGCGGTGATGGTCAATGATGAGCGCTAATATTCTGGTAAGTGCATGGAATTTCAATCGATTGTTGTTACAGGGTTCGTCCCTTTCCTGGACAACGTACGCAATCCTTCGCTAGCCGCTGCCGCCGCGGCAGCGAAGGAGTTCGGCGAGCTGGCGACCTGCCTGACCTTGCCGGTGACCTGGCGTGCCGCTGCGGAACCCGGCTTGGTGCACAGACGAACACCTGGACTCACGTTGCACCTGGGCCTTGCTGCCTCAGCTATTGCGGTGCGGATAGAGTCGAGAGCGCTCAACCGCTCGGGCGATTTTCCTGACAATGAAGACACGTGCGCACCCGGACCGCTCGATCCCGAAGCCGGAGAACAGCGGCGGGTCGCTTTTGATCCGGCTGGCCTGGCCGCCGCCCTGCGAAGCGTGTGGTCGGGACCGGTTGAGACGAGTACCGACTGCGGCGATTACATCTGCAACGCGACGTTGTGGCACTCGCTGGGTCGCGGCGACGCGACGGCTGTGTTCATTCACATCCCCCAGATGTCCGACGGCGAGGCTTCGATATTGGGCACCGCGATTGCGCGCGCGGTACGGTTATTCGCCAGTCGGGGTGGTTTCAGCGGTTGAAACTGGCGCGAGTGCTTTCTTTTTCCATCGCAGGTCATCGCGTTGCGTCACTTTCGCGAGCGTTCGCGCGGCGACCTCGTCCAGATCGATGCCCATCGAGTTGGCCAGTGTGGCTACCGTAAACAGGATATCTCCCAGTTCGTCGGCCACTGAACCCACATCCTCGGTGCTTTTCTTTGTCTTGGGACCAAAACGGTGGTTGATTTCGCGCGATAGCTCACCCACTTCCTCGGTAAGTCGGGCGAGGTTGGCGAGAGGCGGCCAGTAGCCGTCTTCGTATCCTGAAATCCACTGGTCAATCGCTTGCTGCAAGTCGGACAACAACATAGGTACCGTCGGGCACAGGGATACAACTCCGGAAGGCGACCGTGCGTATCAGAGAACTGTGGTCCTTAGAAGACCGATTGGCCGAGCAGGCATTGCAGTCATGCCTGGAACATGACGACGTGATGGGTTGCCTTTGTGCTGCGCAGGTCGCCGACGAAGCCACCACCACGCTGGTTCGCAATCATGTAGAGCGTTGGGCAAGGCAGGTCGGAGAGGTCTCAGAAGCCGAGCGACGCGACAATCCGGTTGGAGCCCTCCAGGGCGTTCTGGTGAATCGCGCTCGCTTTCGGGGTGCGGTAAGCGATTATAATTCTCCTTCTAATACAAGGATTTCTGATGTGATCCTTAATCGGCGCGGGATGCCGATTATGTTGTCGTGTATCTGGATTGCCGTCGGCAAGCTTGCGGGGATCCCCGTGGTTGGACTTGGGCTGCCGTTCCACTTTGTGGTGCGCGTCGGCGGCACTCTCGGCGACATCGTGGACCCTTTTGTGATGGGTCGCACGATGACGGTCGAGGAGTGTCGAAAGCTGGTCGATTCGGCTTCGGTGCAGAAGTCTGCCTGGGACGATCGATGGCTGGAACCGCTGGGCATCGCCGACATTGTGCGTCGCTGTCTGCGGAATATGGAGCGCACCGCGGCGATGAACGCCGATCATGACACCGCCTACCGTACCACGCGACTGTTGTTGAGTCTGGAGCCCGACGACGTGGACCTGCAGTTTCTGGTTGCCACGCACGCGGCAAAGGCAGGCGCTCACGAGGAATCAAGGGCGTGGTATC
>JAGWVZ010000521.1 GCA_018970625.1 Myxococcales bacterium
TCATACTGTCGTCCTGCCTCGTCGGTCTGCCCCATGCCCCAGAGCTGATCACCCAGCGCGAGGTCGAGACCACCGCCCTGCTCCCAGAGTTCGGCACCGCGACGGAGCGTTGCCAGCGCCAGATCACTGGTTTGTGTATCGGGGATCTCATTCACCATGCTGACCAGCTGCGCCTGCGCGAGCACGCGGGTCGGGTGCGGCTCCCAGTCCTGGGCCGTCATGTACAGAAGGCGGGCAGCCGAGGCGTCACCCGACAGGATCGCGAGGTCCGCAGCGACGTACCAGGCGACCCCGTCATGCTGAAGCTCCGGCACGTTCATCCACTCCATCGGACCCGCCCCATCGGGTGATGAATGGTCCAGCACTTCGCCGGTCGCCACCAACCCGACACCATCGGGTTGCAACCAGCGCACGGCAGGTCCGACGTCTGGCAACACGCGAAGCTCGACAGCTTCCTGACCATAGGGCGAAGCCGAGCGAACCAGAACGCGGTGAACCCCGGGCGACAACCAGACCGTGGCGAGCCGCCAGTCGGCGTCATGCATCGCCGTGGTGGAGCGCCCCAGCACGGTGCGACCGTCGAGCATGACCGTGGCCCCGGCCTGAGTCGAAAGCAGCAGGGTCACAGACGTGGCCTGCTGCACCTCGAAGAACGCCTCGGCGTATGACACACCCGAAACTTCGGGCATCTGAAAGGTGGCGTCACTGCCTGTCAGGGAGTTTCGGGTCTGACGCTCTCCAGTGCCGGTGATGTAACCGTCGGCCAGTTGCGGGTCGGATTCGGGCGCAAAGCTTCGCAGCGCGTCCAGGTGTGCGTTTGTCGAGAATGGCCCCACGACCCGCCACCAAGGGGGGGCCCCAAAAGGGCCAGGGTCAAAGAGTTCGCCTGCATCCTCACGGACATGAGCATCTCGGGCGACCGACTCAGCCAGACGAGCTCGCACGATCGACTCGAGCGGCGACTGCGACGCAGCAGCCTGCGCGAGCCACGATTCGACGCGCGCAACAAAGTCGGGGGCTTGCTGCCGCAGCTGCATGACACGCAGCACGCGGGCCGCCGCCCAGAAGGGGTCCTGATCAAACCCGGGCGTATCCAGCAGGACCGAGAGCGCCTCGGAGGGTCGACCGGCTGCCAGCAGGGCGTGGCTCTGAATCAGCGCGGCGCCCGGATCGGACGTCCGGGTCGTCATCCAGCTCGATAGTTCGGCGATCGCGGGAACGACCACCGCCTGTTCACGAGCGTCAAAACCGGCTGGGTCGGGAAGATGCTGTACCGCGGCACCGCAGGCGCCAAGCCAGACCAGCAGCGGCGCCAACAGGCCGCACGGGGAGTGGAAACTCTTCATGGTGCCCCCTCGGATGCAAAGCGCGCGATGCGGTCAATCGACTGGTCAACCTGCGTCAGAAACTCGCGAAACGAAGCATAATCGGCCGGTTCCACCTGCTCGACCAGCATCGTGAACTCCCATTCGGTGGTCAGGGTTCCTTGCTCGAAGCGCACACGCATAACCGACCGGCCAAACGCCGACTCCAGAGTTACGCTATCGGGCAGCGCAGTCGCCTGCCATCCCTCCGGCAGCTGAATGGAAGCGGCTTCACGCAGCGTAAACGGTGCACCGAGGGCCAGGGGCATCTGCCGCGTCGAGGCGGACGCAAATCGACGTTGCAGCGAGTTTCCGCGCGCGAAAAGAGGTACCTGCAGCTCACCCGACTGCAGCTGAACAAATTCGCCGCCCTGAAAGACGAACGTCGCGCCGGCATCGACTTCAATGTCAGTCAGACCCGCAAACTCGGCGCTCGTCACCCGAATGCCCGGATATCCCCCTGCCAGTTCTTCGCCAAACCGCTGCAGCCGCTGTTCTTCGCTCTCATACGTTTGCCGAAAACCAGCCCCGTAAATGCCGCTGGCGATCACGCTGCCGCTGCCTTCGATCACGGGCCTGCCATTATCGTTCAACTGCACCCGCGCAGTCAGGGTGGTAGCGTACGCAGAGCTCTCTGACGAAAGCCAGGGGATTTCATGAATACGCCCCCCCTCGCCATCGAGCACGAGCAGTGAAGTAGCCCCCTGATCGCTGGAAGGCAGCTCCCGGCTGCCCGAGAAACCCGCGGTGCCATCCAGATACAGGTTCTGCGAGGGTACCCACACGATCACATGGTTAAAGATGGCCAGAGAAGCCGGGGTGTTGCGCACCCGCCCCATATCCCGCGTGCGCACAAGCGCCAGATGAGCGTCGATACCCGCAATCTGCAACATGACCTTCATGAGCGAGGCGGTGTCTTTACAGTCCCCGAACCGCCGGGCAAAACATTCGGAGGTCCGATAGGGTTTGTAGCCATGAATTCCGAATTCAAGGCCTACATAGCGCGTATTTCGCACCACATATTCATAAATACGGGAAATCTTCTCGCGCTCGTCCGTCAAACCTTCCACTAGAGATGCCACCATCGCCTCGATTTCAGGCGAAACGACAAGCTGATCTTCCACAAGATTCCAGTACCAGTTGGCCAGATCATCCCAATTCGCGTAGGTCGATACACTCACATACTGCGCAATCTCTGTAAAACCCGGTGTGCCATACTCGCGCGGCAACCGGGGAACATTTCGGGCCTCGAAAGTGAGCGTGCGCGTCTCGCCCTCCACCTCTTCCGTGGACGCACCGAAAGGTATGGTTTCGACGTTGGTGTACAGCGCACGTTCGGACGGCATGATCACACCGTAACGGTATAGCGCACGCGGTGCCCAGTCCTGCATCAACGAAATATCACCAAAATAATCATCGAAAATATTCCGGTAGGAAATATCGCTGATGGTGTACTCAAACGACAGCACCTCGCCTTCCTGAAGTGACGGAAACGAAATGGCGCGCGTATGTACGTCAAAATACATCGCCGCCGGCCCTGAGGGTGGACCATAATCCGAGTCCTGAAACGCTTCGCGAACCGAACCATCGGCGCCGATAATGCGAACGCTCAGCACATCGACCATCTCGCTGTCCGGCGAATAACCGATGGTAGTACTGCGAAGCTCATCGGCACCATTCCGCGTATGAATCGATACCGCCTCCTGCACATAGGTCGTGGCCAGACCGTTCGGATACACGCGAACCACCCGCTGATCCACCAGCCACGTATAATCGGGACCACGCTCCACCAGTGATTCATTCAGCGCCAGTATCTCTTCCACCGAGACTCGCC
>JAGWVZ010000522.1 GCA_018970625.1 Myxococcales bacterium
GAAAGAAACCAGGCCTCTTCGTCATGCTCCGAAAGCAAAGGTGGTCGCATTGTCGCGTCGAACCAGGAACAGGCGTCACGAACCCCTCCCTGAAACGCAGTTGTGGGGAGCGGCTCTTCGTTGATGAGTCGGACGCCGACATTCAGGAACCACTCCAATATTGGCAGGAGATACCAGTCAATCCCTTGAGCTGATTCATTATTCTGGTTGCTGGCAGTCAGGCACTTGCCGTGGACCCACAGTTCAAAATTCCCCCACGAGACGTCTCTCGCACTCCGACTGGAAACCGTTGGATACGGACCGAATGCGAAACACAGCGCAATCGCCGTGCGGTCACCAAACTGTCGCTGGTACCAGAACGTCATGGCCACTCCAAGGGAAGGGACCTTTGTGCGCGCAGTCTACGCTTCTGGTGCAGGTCGATATGCTGTGCGTGAACCAACGCTGACAGCACCCGCTCGTCCACCTCGCATCCAATCACCGGGAAACCGTGCCACGCCTGTGATGTCTCGGTTTCAGAGCAGTGCGCACAAAATACCCAGTCCCCCTGCGCAGCCCAGAGCTTGCCTTCGCTGAAACCCTTCACCACAATGGCCTTATCGATCAGCGACTGTCTAACCGCGACAGACATTTGTGGAGGACACAGTGACCCAAAGCCTTTCGGGTGCTTGTGTTTGGGGTTGGGTATGTAAGCTCGTTTCACGTCGTAGACCTGATCCGCGTTCTGGTTGTTCTGCCGTGGCCAGAGAAGGTTAGCGCTCGTGCAGCTCGCTTTCAATCCACGCGCGATGAGACCTGAGTTGCCAATACAAAATGCCAACGGCCAATGAGCCCGACGGTATTTCACTAATTCCCATACGGGTTGGCCAACGGTCCCCCAGTGCCACCATTATTACGCCCGGAATTACCATTATTGGAATTTCCGGTGCCATTATTCTGCGGACGCGGGCGGGTTAACTCGACCGGGTGCACGTCGGCGTCCACGAGCGGGACGGTCAGGCGGCGGCTGGCGTAGCCCTCGGCTTCGATGACGAAGGTGATCTCGGTCGGGGGGTCGGTAGGTTGGGCGACGCGGGCGAACTGCAGTGGCAGCGTCATGGGTGTGACGGGCGGTGCTTCGCCGTCGATGGTGACGGTGGCGGCGACGCCGTTGGTCTCTTCGATGCGGAAGTGGATGACGGCGGCCTCGACGGCGTCGGTGCCGGCTGTGCGGGCGCGATCGATGACCGGGCGCATGGCTGTCAGGGCGGCGTCGAACCGGAGTGCCGCGAGCTCGGCTGCTTCCTGTTCGGCGGCAGCGGTGGCCGCAGACGCCTCGGCTGCCGTGTTATCAGCGGAGGACTCGGTGGGGACGGCGGCGGTGGTGTCACTACCGCCCTGCAATGCAGCGCCGGCATCAACGTCGCCCGCCGATGGTACGGTGGGGGTTTGCAACAGAAAGAAGAGCCCGACGCCGGCCAGAATCACCATGCCGACGAGCACACCCAACACCACGCGCATGGGCGACCGGGGCGTGGGGTCGGGTGAGTCACCGAACTGGGTGTTGTTGCCGCCGAGCTGGTAGTTGGGCGACGTGGCCTTGTCGACGCCGAGCCGTTCGGCCCAGTCAGGGTTGCGGCCTTTGCTCCCGATCTGGGTTGGATCGGGTACCTGATTGAGGTGGGTGTTCTGGTTCAGCGAGACGGTGGCCCCCCCTGACAGGGGCAGGTTTCCGGTGGTGGCGCCCGATGCGTACAGCCGTTCGACTTCTTCGAGTGCCTGCAGCAGCTCGCTGACGGACTGATAGCGTTCATCGGGTTTCTTTCGCAGACAGCGCATGGCGATGGCTTCGAACTCGGGCATGTCCGGTGTCGAAGGGTTGCGTTCGCGAAAAGGGGGCGGCGGCTCCTGCACGTGCTGAATCAGCACGGCGACCGGGTCGTTGGCCTCGAACGGCGCCTTGCCGGTGAGGCACTCGTACAGAATCACACCGAGCGCGTAGATGTCAGAGCGGCCGTCGATGTCGAACGCGCGGGCCTGCTCGGGCGACATGTAGGTTGGCGTCCCGAAGATCATGCCCGCCTGTGTGAGCGTGGCCTGGCCGTACCGATTGTCCTTGAGCTTGGCGACGCCGAAATCGAGCACTTTGACGAAGTCTTCTTCGCCGCCGGCGCGGTTCAGGAAGATGTTGTCGGGCTTGAGGTCGCGGTGCACCAGCCCCATGCCATGGGCTTCGGCCAGCGAGCGACACACCTGCTTCATGATGCGCAGCAGGCGTCGCGGCTCGATGTGCTTCTCGGCGCGCAGGGTGCCTTCGAGGCTGGAGCCGTTGAGCAGCTCCATGACCATGAAGAGGCAGCCGTTGAACTCGCCGTAGTCGTAGATGCGGATGGTGTTGGGGTGATGCAGGTTGCTGGCGGATTTGGCCTCGATCTCGAAGCGCTTTACCAGCGACTCATCTTTGACGAGCTCTGGAATGAGCGTCTTGATGGCGACCGGGCTCTCGGTGCGGACATTTCGTCCGGCGTAGACCTTGCCCATGCCACCCGCGCCAATGAGCTTGTCGACGGCATATTTGCCCTCAATCAGCTGCCCAATAAGTGGATCGTTGGTTGCCAAGGCGGGTCTCGTCGGAAGGTGGTGTTGAGTCCCCGGGGACCCACATCAAAACGACTGGAAGGTGCGCACGCGTGGGCGCGAAACCTAGTGCAGGCGCCGCTGGAGTGTCAAATGCGGCGGGTGATGGCAGGGCGTGCCGGCGTTCAGAAGTTCGTTCAGAATCGCACGCTCGCAAGGCGCGGATCAGTCTGGACGAACCGGCGGCGATCCACTAGGCAGGCGCGGGTCTGTTGCTCGCTGTACTGCGTGCGCTTCTGGAAGGTGTCATGGTCGTCAGGGAAATCACCGAACGTGAGCTTGTCGGCCGCTTCCTGAAGCATGGCCTGGTCGAGAATGCCTATCAGCTCGGGTATTTAGACGAGGCGTACGCCGAGTTCTGCCATTGGTATGGGTGCGAAGACCCCGGATTGCAAACCCTTGTGTTGATTTACACAGGGTTGTCACGGCCGGGCATCTTTACCGCCGGCAACCCGGCGGGCATCAAGCCGATCCTGAAGGAGTTCGATCAGGCTTTTCCTGAGCGCGCCACCGGCCACATTGCCCGTGCCCACATGGACGCCATTCGAACCCACTACCGGGACGACAATATGCGCCTCATGC
>JAGWVZ010000011.1 GCA_018970625.1 Myxococcales bacterium
GCGGGCATCGGGGTGCCCGGGCGACCGTGGACGATCGCATACTCGATAAACGCATCCGACGCCGCAGCGTGGAACCACGGATTATTCAGGCTCACCGCGCTCACGCCCTCGCCGTCGGCACCGTGACACGAAGCACAGCGCGCGTTGTACACGCCGGTGCCGCGTGTCGCGACCCCTTCCACGGCCGTGGTCTCTGACAGCTCTACGCTCGGCACCGTCTGCCACTGGCGAATAAAGGTAATCAGATCAGCGACCTGCGCATCGTCCAACGGGCCGCCTGCCGCCCGTCCCCAGCCCGACATCGGAGTGCCCGGACGGCCGTGAACGATCGACGAACGCAGAAAATCATCCGACGCCGTCGCCAGAAAGTTCTGATTCGACAGCGCGTTCGCGTTATCGGCCAGATAGCCCTCGCCGTTATCGCCATGGCAGAAGTCGCAGTACTGCACATACAGCTCCTGCCCACGCGCCAGCTGCGCCTCGTCGGGTGCGGCCGGGGTCGTGGACCCGTCCGCTGGCACGTCCGGTTCCGCCGCCAGCACGGGTGTCTGTGGCGCGTCAGACTGACACGCGGTGTACATACCGAGCGCCATCGTCGCGATAAACGCCCAACCTGCAAAGCGGTTCAGCGTGTTCATCAGGGCACTCCGGATCCGTCGGTGGGTTCAGTCGGAATGCCATTGGCGGCATCGACTATCGCGTCTCGAAGGTACGCATACCCCTCTGCCTCGCTCAGGTTGTACGGCGTGTCCAGTCGGGGCGAGGTGTGCGCGGCCAGCAGACCGTCCGGTCCATACACAAACAGGTCGTCTTTCGCGCCCTGAAACAGGCTCCAGGCATCGATCCCGGCCTCGTCCTGCAGAATCGGGAACGGAACGCGCTCAATGAACTCGCCCACCTGTGCCGCCGCCTCCGACCAGTTCACGATCACAAACTGCACCTCGATGCCCTCGGCATCCAGCTCGTTTCGCAGCTGCTCCATCTTGATGGACTGCGCCTGACAGAACGGACAACGGGCCGACAGCAGCGTCACCACCGTGGTCGTGCCTGCGAAAGCCGACAGCGGGTACCGCTCGCCTGCCGCACACGAAAGCGGCTGTACGTCGGCCAGCTCCATGCCGGGCGGCTGCGCGCCGATGCATGTCGGACATTCCGGGGCAAGGGGCAGGGCGGCGGCCGATTCAGCTGTGGCGACATCGACACCCAGGCAGAACTCGCCGGCAGCGGGCGGGTCGAGCTCACCGGCCGACGCTGCCGCCGGGGCGACGTCGTCTTCGGCGCAGCCCGAGAGCAGAACTGCCGCGAGCGCGAAAGGGAAAAGCGAGGCCGAACTTTTGTGAAGCATGGAACATCCCATGTGCAATGTGGCTTTGTAACCGTGGGTCGGCGCTGTCTGTACACGATGGGCACCAGACGACGCACGCACTGTAACATATGGAGTTTCGCATGAGTGACAACAGGCAGGACGGAACGATTTCACGTCGGGTAGCGCTGGGGGTGGGTTTTTCAGGGCTGGCTTCGTTGATCGCCACCGCATGCACCCGGCCTTCACTCGCGCAGTCGCCCGGCCCCACCAGCCAGCCCAGCGCGCCTGCCGATGTCCCTTTGTACACGGGAACGGGTCCCGATCCCGACATCACCGACCGGCTGCAGCTCAGCGATGAAGAATGGAGGGCGCGTCTGAATCCCCAGCAATATCGTGTGCTTCGAGAGCATGGTACCGAACGCGCGTTCTCGGGGCCATTCTGGGACCATCACGCGACGGGCACCTATCGCTGCGCCGGGTGCGGCAACCCGCTCTTCGCGTCACAGCACAAGTTTGACTCGGGCACCGGTTGGCCCAGCTACACGCAGCCCATCGCGGATGGGCGCATCGGCGAGACGGTGGACCGGTCGCTCGGCATGGTCCGCACCGAGGTGCACTGTGCGCGTTGCGGTGGGCACCAGGGCCACGTGTTCCCGGACGGACCCGCGCCCACGGGGCTGCGTTACTGCATCAACTCCGTCAGTCTGGTGTTCCAGCCTGCCTGAGGGTGCCTGTGAGGCGCACTCCACCAGGTCTGACCTTGACCTTCCCGGGGCCGTGCGACAAACCCCTCATGCCATCTGTCTGTGCCAGAGTCTGTCATGCCCGTGCGCGCTCCTGCTCCTACCCTTACGCCAACCGTGGTTCGCCGCCCCGAAGTACTGGCTCCAGCAGGCGACATGGACTCGTTCGCCGCTGCGCTCGCCGCCGGTGCCGACGCCGTCTATCTGGGCCTCGATGAAGGATTCAACGCCCGCGCCCGAGCCACCAACTTCTCGCTCGCATCGCTCCCTGACCTCGTCGCGAGAGCGCACCGCGCCGGCACAAGGGTGTTTATTACCACTAACACGCTGGTTTTCGAGCAGGAGCTCCCCATCGTCGAGCGCCTGCTGCGCGAAATGGCTCGCGCCGGCGTCGATGCGCTCATCATTCAGGACCCTGCCGTCGCTATCCTCGCCCGAAGACTCTGCCCCGAGCTGGACCTGCACGCCAGCACCCAGATGACCATCTCGTCGGCCGAGGGTGCCGAGTTCGCGCGAACCCTCGACATCTGCCGGGTGGTGGTCCCGCGGGAGCTCTCGGTGGCCGAGATCGCGCACTTTGCCGAACACACCGACCTGGAACTCGAGGTGTTCATTCATGGTGCGCTCTGCATGAGCTGGTCGGGCCAGTGCCTCACCAGTGAAGCCTGGGGCGGACGAAGCGCCAACCGCGGCCAGTGCGCGCAGTCCTGTCGCATGCCGTACGACCTGATCGTCGATGGGCAGGTCAGACCAACCGGTGATGTGCGCTACTTTCTGTCGCCCAAAGACCTCGCCGGGTATCGCGCGGTGCCGGCGCTCATGCAGGCTGGCGTACACTCCCTGAAGATCGAGGGCCGACTCAAAGGCCCGGCTTATGTAAATACATCCGTAACCGGCCTCCGCCGCTGGATCGACGCCATCGAGGCCGGCGAGGCCGGCCTGCCCGAAGCCCAGCAGCGGCTCGGAAACGACCTCGCGGCCATGATGCTCACCTACTCGCGTGGGTTCGGCGACGGATTCCTCGCAGGCGCCGATCACCAGACGCTCGTCGATGGCCGTTTTCCCAAGCATCGCGGCTACTTGCTGGGCCAGGTCACGCGGGTTGCGGGCGACACGGTGTGGGTGCAACCCGAGCGTCGCCTCCCGGGCAACGCGGAGGGGCAGGTGGCCTCTCCGCTGCCCGCGCTCGGTGGCGCACCCGATGCGGCTACCGGCGCTGCCCTGGCGCCCGTCGAGCCCCGCCCCGGCATGGGTGTCGGATTTGATGCCGGCAAACCAGAACAGAAGGAGCAGGGCGGTCCTGTGTTTGACGTGAAGGCCGATGCGAACGGCTGGCAGCTCCGTTTTGGTCGCCCCGGGCCTGATCTCTCCCAGGTCGCACCCGGACAGCGGGTTTGGCTCACCAGCGACCCGAGCCTGCAGCGAGACGCCGAAAAGCTTGTGCGCGGCTCCGAACCGTCCGGGCGCTTACCACTGATTCTGCATGTGTCGGGTGCCGTAGGCGAAACGCTGCACGTAGAGGCCCGGGGTCCGGGTGGCATGTGCGCCACGGCGAGTAGCGAGAGCGTTTTGCAGGCCGCGCAGGGCGCTCCTCTCGACAACGAGACGCTGTGCGACAAGCTGGCCGGCTTCGGCGGCACGCCGTTCAGGCTGGCGCGGCTCGACACCTCGGCGCTCGCGCATGGTCTGCACATTCCCGTTTCGCAGTTGAAAGTGCTGAGGCGAAGCCTGGTCGAACAGCTGATGCCGCAGGTGGAGCGCGGATACGCCCGCACCATCGTTGAAGCGGACGTCCTGAGTGACATTCAGGCGCAGCTTCATCAGCGTGTCGCCGCCCTGGCAAAACCGGGTCTGTCGTTTGCACCGCTGCTTTTGCCGCTGGTACGCACAGCCGAACAGCTCGAGGCGGTCATTGAGGCCGGACTGACCGAGGTCGAGCTCGATTTCATGGAGCTCGTTGGGCTCGGGCAGGCTGTTGAGCGCGCCCGTGAGGCCGGCCTGCGCGTGACCATCGCGACGGTGCGTGTGCAGAAGCCCGGCGAGGAAGGTTTTGATCGCCGCATCGCAAAGCTTGAGCCGAATGCGGTGCTGGTTCGTCACTGGGGCGGACTCATGCAGTTTGCAGGCATGCAGGGCGAACGACCTCGCGTGCACGGAGACTTCTCGCTCAACGTCACCAACTCGCTCACCGCCATGCACCTGCTCGGGCTGGGGCTGGATACGCTCACCGCCGCGCACGACCTCGACGCCCGGCAGCTGTTTCACCTTCTGGATGCGGTGCCCGTCGAACGCATGACCGTGGTCGTTCATCACCACATCGCGACCTTCCACACCGAACACTGTGTGTATTCACACACCCTGAGCAACGGGCGCGACTACCGTACCTGTGGACGCCCCTGCGAACAGCACCGGGTCGCGCTGCGCGACCACCTGGGGTTTGAGCACCCCGTCATTGTCGACGTGGGATGCCGAAACACCGTGTTCAACGCCCGGGCACAGTCGGCCGCGAGCATTGTACCCAGGCTGCTGGAACGGGGAGTGCGGCGGTATCGCGTTGAATTTGTCTGGGAAACTCGGCAGCAGGCCCTGGCGGTGCTGCTCGCGTGGCAACAACTGCTGGCAGGCACCATGCGGCCCGATGAGCTGAACGCCCGCATCGGTGTTCACGAGCAGTTCGGCGTGACCGCGGGCACCATGCAGACCATGCGCCCCGCTTAGGCAGCCCTGTACGTATGTGTTTGTGTGTGGATGTGCACACGCCTGTTTGTTTAGGGCCGCGTCACGCGGTGGTGTTCCCACCACAGCTCGACCCCGCGCCAGCCGTGCAGCCGAAGCAATGCCGCCGAGTCACGATGCTGTGCGTCTTCCACGCCGTTACATCGAAGCGGTCAATCGTCACGGCCGAGGTGTCGGAGCTCACCGATGGCAACTCCAGCATCTGATTGAAGTCGCAGTCGTACAGGCGTCCGTCCCAACCGACGCTCAGCGTGTTGCGACACATGACACCGCCCACCGCCGACGGGTTGAACGCCTGCACCAGTTTTTCCATGTACTGCTGCAGGTTGCCCGACTCGACCAGCCACTCCAGATAGCGAGAGATTGGCATGTTGTTCAGCACGAACAGACGGTCAAACGTCACGCCAAAGTCGGCGAACAGACGACCTTTCCACTCGGTTTCCATCGCCCGCTGATCGCCGCCCAGAAAAGCGCCCGCCGGGTTCGACATCAGCGTCAGCCGCCGTTCCGGGTCTCCCTGGCCGTACCCATGGGCGTTCAGGCGCTTAAGCGCCTCAATCGACTTCTGAAACGTGCCATCGCCGCGCTGCACATCCGTGTTGCGCGCGCGGTAATGGGGAAGCGAAGCCACCACCTCGACCTGATGCGCCGCCAGAAAAGGCAGCAGATCCTCGTAGCGAGGCAGCAGCAGCACGGTGAGGTTGCATCGGTCAATGACGTGTCGCCCCCGGGCACGCGCCTGCTCCACCAGCCATCGAAAATCCGGATGAAGCTCGGGCGCTCCGCCCGTAATGTCCACCGTATGAGCGGGTGTGCGCTCCAGAAGCCGCACGCACTCCTCCACCGTGGCGCGCGCCATCATGGCATCGGTTCGGTCGGGGCCCGCGTCCACGTGACAATGCCGGCACGTCATGTTGCACAGCTTGCCCAGGTTGACCTGAACAATCTCCAGCGCATGTGGGGTGAGCACCACCCCCGAATCAGCCACCGCCCTGTCAAAATCCGCCGGGGCACCCGCCGCATCGAACAACGGCACGCGGTTCAGCACGTCCAGCTGTGTTCGAGGGTCGGCCAACGGAGCAGCCCGTCTGGCCAGTGAGCTCAGACGTGTGCCCGGCTCTGCATCCAGGACGCTACCGCTCATGCAGGCCCCATGGTCGCACCCTGCACCTGATCGACCATCTGTACGCCCGTCACCAGCGCCGCTCCGCCGCGAATGGCCGCGGCCACCTGTACCGCCTCGGTCAGCTGCGACAACCCGGCCTGCAATCCCAGCGCTGCCGCGGTGTGACGCTCAATGGAATAGGGGCACTGCAGCACGTGCGCCACCGCAACCGCGATCAGCTGCTTGTCCAGCGCAGACAGCGCATCGGCCGCCAGCACGCGGCCCGTCCAGTCCTGAAACGCGGTCGATGCGGCCGGCGCCGCCGCATAAAGGGCGCCCATGCCTTCGGGCTGATTCCGGTCGTAATACCCCGCAGGAACAGCCGAACGGCTCTCGCCCATGCTCGATGCCTGCGTATGTTGAACCATTTGCAGGGCGTGCGTCAGGGTCGACATCGCCTTGACGACCGCGGCGACCTGCACCGCTTCGGTCATTTGCTCCAGGTCCTGCCCGTTCTCGAGGCAGTTCGACGTGTAGGCCTCAATGCAGTACACGCAGGGCAGGGCGTGCGCGACAGCCAGCCCGATCAGGCACTTGGTGGAAACAGGCAGCGCGCCTGCACCCGTGGCCAGGCCGTACCATGCAAAGAAAGAGCGCGCGAGCTCGGGGCTCCCTTTGCCAATATCGCCAAAGCGCGGAAGGTGTCCGCGGTCAAAGTAGTGCATCGCAGCCGCTCGAAACTGGGGAGAAAAACGCCACATCCATCATGCACAAAACACGCCGCGAGGTACAGGTGGCGAATCAGGTGCGACCGGCTTCCCCGCAGATGCACGTAACGGACACGTCGGGCGTGGCACATCGCGCAGCAGGGTCGGTGTTCAAACGCACTGCCGCACGGGCCGGTCGAGGCCTGCCACGGAAACAGGGGTTCAGGGCGTTGCACCGGTCGTCGTGAGCCCCCACTCGGGTCTCCACAGCTGACGCGCGTCTGACGCGAAGTTGATCAGGATGCTGGCACGCTGAGCCGTCACCACGCTGCGCAGCACCCCCACCACGCGGCCCGTCTGGCGATCGAACACCGGAGAACCGCTCGACCCGGGCGCAGCGCCGGCGTCAATCTGAAGCTCGGAGAGGTTGTCGGGGCCTTTGCGCACGCTGTTCACAATGCCCTGAGAGTACGAGATGTCGCGCCCAAGACTCGCGCCAAGGGGGAACCCCAGCACGCCGATGTCCTGCCCGAGTCTTGGTTCATCGCCGGGTTGCGCCAGCTGTAACCAAGACGAGCTGCCTTGCTGATCCACCACATACAGGATCGCCATGTCCGTGGCCGGGTCTGAGCGAACCACCCGGCATTCCCGAAACAGCGTGTCGCCGCTGGCACAGAACAGAATCTTCTCGGCCCCCTCGACCACGTGGTCGCACGTCATCAGATAGCCGCCCGGGTTGATGAAGAATCCGGTGCCGGTTGCCTGATGCCCGTTGCTCAGGTCGATCAACAACAGGCCGACTGCGCTGGCCAGCCCGCCCGGAATAGAGGGCTGAACGCCGCCAGGCCAGCTGGCCGGCACGCGCACCGTCTGCTGGCGCTGGGTGTGCACCACCAGCCGATTGGGCGAGGTCAGATTTTGCACAACGTCAACGGGCACCCGAAAGCGCCCCAGTATGGCAGGCACGCCGCCAAGGAATCCGGCGCTGACCAGCTGCATACGCCAGCCGTCTTTGCGGTACAGATCGACAAACCGAATCGCCGATTCTCCCTCAAAGTCGCTGCCCGAAAACGGGTAACGGGCGACCTCGGTACGGCTGGCGTTGCGAATGACCAGCGCGCCGCTGCGCACGTCGCGGGTGGTAATGAGCGCTCCTCCGCGCGGTTCCACAAACCCCACGCCGAAGGTCACGCGCTCTACGGCAGAAGGCACACGCGACAGGTCGATGTGAACACCGCCCTGCCCATCGGGCGACCATGCCAGACTGCCACAGGCGCTCTCGGGCGCCGTATCCGCTACAAACCCCCGCTCAAAGGCCATGTACTCCTGACCGTCGAGCAGCACGCCGAACGAACGAATCGCCGACGCTTCCACACCGTCGATGTCCAGATGGAACGACAGCTGAAGGTCCGGCGTCATCGCTGACACCGGCGTGCGTTGTCCACGCTGAAGCTGCATGAGAGCCCTTTGTGCGGCAGGAGGGGGGGTTATTTCTGGCCGCGCGTCCAGTTGAAGCCAAAGTTGAAGCGCGCGTCGGCGAAACGGTGGCTCTGGAAGTACTCCTCGGTCTTGGTGATGCGAATCTGCTCGCCCTGACGTTCAATCAGGCAGATCGCGCAAAAGCCGAGCGTCGGGTTTGGATTGTTCAGGGGCAGGAAGAACTCGTTGCCCTGATGGTCCTTGACGGTCAGGCGACCATTCACGGCAGCAAAGTTGGCCGTGCCTTCATAAATGAAGGCGAACACCAGCACCCGCTGAATGAAATCAGGACGCACGATGTACAGGTTTTCGCCGTCGCTGGCCTGACCAGAGCGGTCATCTTTGTCGAGGTAAATGAAGGGTGCACGGGCACGCTCACCAAAATTACCGCCCAGCGACTGAATCACCGACTTGTCGCCGTCGACGGTCTCGTACATGCAACCCAGGTCCAGGTCGGGAGCCGCGGCGGGGCCGCCGAGTCCAAACAGGCCGGTCTTTTTGCCTGCGTTCGGGTTGTCCCAGTTCAGGTTAATGTGAATCGGTTGCGGCGAAGTGCCTTTGCTGAGGTTCACGGTGCCCGACGCGCCCTTCTTGTCGAGTGTCACCTTGCCCAGGTTGACCTTCGGCGCGGGCGCCGGCGCTGGCGCCGGGGCTGGAGCGGGCGCCGGAGCCGGCGCAGGAGCGGCAGTCGGGGCAGGGGCAAAGGAGGGCGCGGGCGCGGGCGCAGGTGGTGCAGCCGCGGGTCCCGTCTCTTTGCCGCCAAAGTGCGCGAGCAGCGCGCTCAGGCCGCCATTAAAGCCCTGACCGATCGCCGCAAACCGCCAGGCGTCCTTGAAATAGAACTCGGCAACCATCAGCGCCTTCTCCTGACCGAAGTCGGCACCCGAGAACGCGAACGTCGCAAACGGCTGGCCATTGGCGAGCAGCGTCAGGCTCGATGGGTTCAGGTCCGACATCGTGCCGGCGCTGTCCACATTCACCGTAAAAACCAGCTTCTTCAGGAACGCAGGCAAACGGCTCAGGTCCACCATGAACGCCACTCGGCCCGGTCCGGGGCTCATTGAGTCAATGGCGCCTTCCGGTGAACGCGTCTGGTTGAAGAAGATGAAGTAGCGGTCGTCGCTCAGCTTCGACTGCTCATCGACGCCAAAGCAGCTGATGTCCACCGCCTGTCCGTTGCGCAGACTGGCTTCGACGCGCGCTTCAATGACGACCGACGGTGTCAGGTCGCTGACCTTCGCTTTCTGGCCGCGTACAAACTGGGTCATGATGTAGCCTCAGATTCCGCCGAACGCTGGAACGGCGTGGGTCAACACGATAAGGTCGTTCCCGGGACGACGGTCGTCAGGAACGGCTGGCAGGGCGGAAGTGGAACTCAGACGTTGACGCCATAATTGCGGGCGAGCGGTCCCAGACCCCCCTTGAAGCCCTGACCCACAGCGCGGAACTTCCACTCTGCGCCGTTGCGATAGAGCTCGCCGAAGATCATCGCGGTCTCGATAGAGGCGTCTTCCGACAGGTCGTATCGGGCCACCTCCTGATTGTTGTCCGCGTTGACGACGCGAATGAACGCGTTGGCGACCATGCCGAAGTTCTGACGACGAGCCTCGGCGTCGTGAATCGTGACGCAGAACGCAATCTTCTGCACGTCCCCGGGAACACGGCTCAGGTCCACCTTCAGCGCCTCGTCATCGCCATCGCCAGCGCCGGTGCGGTTGTCGCCCGTGTGCTCCACCGAGCCGTCCGACGACCGCAGGTTATTGTAGAAGATAAAGTCGCCGTCGTTGCGTACGCGACCGTTGCCGTCCAGCAGGAACGCCGACGCATCCAGGTCAAAGTCGGTGCCGTCCGTGGAGCGCGTATCCCAGCCAAGGCCAAGAAGGGTGCGCGACATGCCCGGGGCTTCTTTCGAGAGCGAGACGTTACCGCCTTTCTGCAGACTGATTGCCATGTTCGTTCTCCTTGTCGATACGGTGGTTAACGAATGAGCCCCTTCGAGCGGGCCGCTGTGACCCACTGTGGGTACTCTGTCATCATGCGGTCATACAGCACCGACTCCGGAATGGCGGTCGGGTCTGCGACGGAAAAGAAATTCGCGTTATCCAGAAACCGACCCCCCATGGTGTCGAGCTCCTGCAGGAAGCGGAAACTGGAACCCCCAATGCCCATGAACTGAATGAACATCGGGTGTCGAGACGCTTCGGTAATCACCCGAATGCTCTCATTGCGGTCGCTGTTATCGCCATCGGTCACGAAAATCAGATACACCGGATGTCGGGCAGGCGCGGCGGGCGTGGGTTTGCCGCCGAAGAGACGGCTCAGGAACCCGCCACTCCCTCCGAAGCCATAGTGCTTTAGCGCCAGCTCAATCGGTGGCGCGTAACGTGTGCCCCCTTCAAATCCCGTGCGCTGCAGAATGCTCTGCGCGGCATCTGCAAACTGCGACGGCGCGAACTCACCCATGGAGTGCGCGTTCTGACCGAACGCGAAGATGTCGATGGCGCCGTTATCGTCAAAATTCAGCGCGAGCCCCATCACCCGCTCAATCAGCCGTTGCACCGTGCCGTCGCGAAACAGCGGCGCCATGCTGCCGCTGATGTCCAGCACCAGACTCACCGACGCCACGTGCCCCGCAAGACCGTGCTTCTGAATGGTCGTTTGTGCGCTCTTGGCCAGACTTACCAGCCCGGCAGGCGCTTTTTTGTCCAAATCGACCATGGAAAACGCTCCTGCGTTCTGTTGTGCGGGGATTCGTTGGCCAGAGATGGGGCGGTTCGGGCCCCGCCCGATTTCACGCTGGCAGACTCTCTGATCGCTACCCGTTTCGTCAAGGCTGTTTCACAACGTCCTGGCTCGCGTCGCCCCGTGATTTCGGCGCATGCGCGTCGCTGGCAGGGCCGCGGCGCCGTGCGGTTCCCGGCATCAGGCGCCTTGCTCTTACTCGTTACCACGCTGCCGCACCGCACCGGCCGAGTCTGCGCGCGTGAAGGCGGGCGCCGCCGGAATGGATGCGTGTCCTACCACGACGGCGTGCGGAATCACCGTCACGCGAAGCCCCACCTGCGGCGCGGGCACCTCGGACTCGTGCGCCAGCCCGAGCCGGGGGGCAATGGCCCACCAAGGCAGGTTGACCCCCGATGCCATCGCCTGACCAATGCCACCAGATGGGCGAGTATTTACCTCAAGGAGCCACGATTTACCGGCATGATCCCGCGTCTGAACATTAAAAATGCCATCCATACCGAATCGCTCCGCGATGATACGCGCAAACTCCATCGACGGCGCCTCTGGCGATTCAATCTCCTGATACCCCGAACGCTTCACCCGCGAAACGGCAGCCACCAGACGGCCAGCACGCGCCACGCAGTCCACGCTGCGCTCCGGGCCCTCCAGGTATTGCATCACCACCATGTCAAACGAGCCTCTCTTCTCGAGCACCGCACGCATCTTCTGCAGCGGTCGCCCCAGACGCGTGGACTCCGACGCACCCGAGAACCTGCGCTTGTCAGGCTCGCCAATCACGTGAAATCCGCGACCGTACACCCCCTGCGCGGGCTTCACGCACACCACATGCCCAGCCTCACGCAAACGGTCATACGCCTCGTCGAAGTCCGTCAGGTTGGATGCGCGATACCATGCCGGAATGCCGACCCCCAGCGCCGCCAGGTCCTCATACACACGCGACTTGCTCGACATATGCCGCATGGTTCGACCATCGGCCGCGATCAGCAGCTGCACTCCGATCGCCGCAAAGCGCGACTCCGCTGCGGCGATCTGATGGCGCGAACGCATGGGCACAAACATGTCCACCGCGTATTCCTGACACTTTTGCAGCGCCCACTCGATGTACGCCGCGTTGCCACTGCGCCCGGGCTCATGAAACACGTGGTCCGCCAGCGAGGCGCACCAGGGCTGCCCGTTCCGGGCCGACGCCAGAAGCCGGAGCTTGCCCGCCACGTCGGCTTCACGAAGGCCCTGAAAGATATCGTACAGGTTCTCGAGCCCTTCGTTGAACCAGACAACCCGTTGTTCTCCAAACATGAACGCTTCCTCGAAAGAAATGGAAAATCGAAACGCGATACGACGTCGGGCGGGCCCTGCTGGATTACGACGCCAACCCCGGGCGATGGCGCATCACCCGCGCCCACGTCATTGAAGTGACGTCGGGGCGACAAAGTCGTGCTGTCCGCGGCTGCCGAACAGGGACGCGCGAATCAGCGTGGCGCGCGCCCACTCCAGATGCACCGCCCGCTCGCACATGGTGCCATGCATCGCGAACACCGCCGGAGCGTCGTCCTCGCTCAGCCGGGTCGCCATCTCGACGTCGTTGTGCGACACCGCATACAGGTCATGAATCAGACCAATCTGGTTGGGGTGCACCGCCGTCTTGCCAAATAGTCCGTGCATCAGGTCGGCCTCCACCTCGCGGCGAAGCACCTCGGGTTGCGAGAGCCCCTCGAAGACCGGCGCACACAGGGGAATGCCCCACGGCCTGAACGTCGTCACCAGGCTCGAAATCACCGGGCCCAACACCGTCTCGTAGATCGTGCGCTCCACGCTGCGCCGCACACCCAGCAGCCTGAACAGGTCGTTGCCGCCAATGCGGAGCGTCAGCACCAGCCGACGCACATCCGGCTGTAGCAGGTACGTACGCATCAGCCGCATCTCGTCTGCGTCGAACACCTCGGCCGTCTCGAGCACCGGCATCACGTGCTGCTGCGTATCTTCGGGCAGCGTCGCCAGGCTGGACGCCAGCGTTGCGCGCGTCGCTTTCGGCACCACATACCCGTCCAGCTTCTCGGCGCCCGGCATCGCGACGATCTCGGCCATCACACCCGCATCGCGTACGCGCACAAACCGCAGCAGTCCCGGCGCCGGTCTCATGCACACCAGCAGCTCGCGAAGGTTCTGCAACGCCTGCCCAATGTGCCGCGGATCAATGCCGTCCTCGGTGCAGAAGATCACCGAACGAAGATGACCGAACCGCTCACCCGCAGCGATGGCTGCCAGATCGGGTCGGGTCGCGGGAACGTAAAGCGAGGCTCCCAGATGCAGGTGTTTCATACGTCCGAGCTCACGGCGGCGATCATGACGGCGGCCTCATACGCCAGTTCCGGTCGAAATTCGATAACTACTCCACGCTGCGTCGCCAGATGCAGCAAATGTGCGACTCCTGGAACAACGGCGTCACGCACAAGCAGGCGCTCAGGCAACCTGCGGAGCAGGGCGCGCGTCGATTCACCAATGCCCACCTTCACCTGATGGGGCGACACCAGGCCAAACTCGCTCATCAGCCGGGTCACGCACTGCTCCGACGTCTGACGCAGGCGTGCGCGCTCGCTCTCCGTCCACGGCCGCGCAGGCTCGGCCACCTCAGGGCACTTTTGCCACAGCGCATCGACGTACCGCCGACTCTGGTCCCAGGGGGCCAGCTCGTTCAGGTACACCGCCCCGTGGAACCCGCCTGAGCGGGCGACCTCTTCCGTCAGCACCGTGCGGCTCACCAGACCGGATACCACCGCGTTCAGCACCGCCGAAGGGATCAGATAATCCTCGTGCGTCGCCGCGAGGTCGGCGCTACCGGCCAGGTCGGCCACCACGCACAGGCGCGTGGGCAGGGCGGCGTTACGATTCTGGTTATACGCTGCTATCGAGCGTCTCAGCTCGCCTGTAATAACGCCTTTTCCTGTCCAGCCATCGACGAAATGAATGGCGTCGTCATCGAAATGCCGGCGTATTTCGTCGAGCGCTGCCGCATCAATTCCCCGATCGCGAATAATGGAGATGGAATAATGCCGGGTTTCTACACCCTGTCGAACCAGCGCCCGTTTCACGACCACGCCAATCGGTGTGCCGGCCCGTGCAAGACTTACCACCGCACAGGGTTTTCCCGCCGGATGAAACGCCAGCATACCCGCCGCGAGCTGTGCGCAATGCCGGGCCAGCCGCTCGCCCTGCAACACCATCGCCTGCTCGAACAGCGATAAATAACCATCAGTTGGGGGACGCTCGGTGCTCAGCATTTCGGAATAATGCTTTTCGCCCGACTGAATCAGCCTCTCTTTCTCGTGAATATCCACGTTCTCAACATGCAGTAATTGCAGCAGAAAAGAAACGTCCGATGGTTCGTAGGAGCCGCTGAAATTCACAGCAATCCTCGCTCCGAGAGCCGCCCTGCCGCTGACACGCTCGAAAATGCCTGCGATGGCACCGGTAGCGCGGCTACATGGCATTCGTTCATGAACTCGGCATCGCTCAAACTGTCGCCGACACCCAGCCGCAGGCGGTCCGGGTCTTCGTTACGCAAACGCCAGCGCACCCCTTCCGACTTTCGAATAAATCCCGGTAATAATGCCAGATGAGCTGTATTATTATGAATTAACCAGGATTCTGGCCGAATTTCACACAGGAATTCCCCCAGCGCCACGCGGGCCTTGTCATCCTGCTGCGGGTCGCGAAACGCGATGTACAGGGGAAGGTCTTCGTCGTGCACGATTCGCCCATGAATCGGCGATGCGCTCTGCGACAGAAACTGCCTCACCCGCTCGAACAACGTCTGAAGCTCCTCGTGGGTCGCCTGACAGCGGCTGGCCACCACCTCATGCCAACCGTCATCGCGACGCCCGTCTGCGTGCAGCACAATCGCGCCGTGCGCCAGAATCGCGCCGTGCGCGAATGGCAGGTCCAGCCGGCGAAACGCCTCGACCGCCCGACCTGTCGTCGGAATCAGCTCGGTGGTGGCATTCAGCCACGCAAACAGCTGCTCGTGCTCCGGCGCCATAAAGGCGCCGTCGGCGCCCGACGCAGAACGCCCGACCACGCGAGCATGGCGCGCCGTGCGCGCACGCCCCGACACAAGCAACGAGTCGTCGATGTCCACGAACGCCAGCGGACGATTCCACCGACCGACCCTCTCATCGCTCATGTCATTCCTCCAAGCGCCAGCGACTGCACCGGTATCTGCCCCAGAAAGGCATGGCCGACAGGCAGATCGGGGGTTTCGTACAACACCACCACACGGTCGTACGCCTCGGCGCTGACGTTGTAGATGCACATGGGAATGCCATCGCCATAGGCGTCAAACGTGTCTTCGCGACAACGCATGGCGTGCGTAATGAACGCCGGGCTGCGGGTGGTCGCGTGGCACCAGACCGATACACCCAGGCGCTCCCAGGCTTCTGCGACCAGCATCGGCAACGTCACGAACTCACCCGTGCCAACCACAGCCACGCGCTCGTTCGGTTGTACGACCGGTAACACGAGGTCGCCCGGCAGCCTCACCGGTTCACTCAACCAGAAACGACCGTCGTTTCGCGGCAACAACGCATCGCGCAGCGTGTCGGTTGAAGACACGTCCGGTGTGGAAGGGCAAACGAAGTCGGCGCGCGGCTCAAAATGACGCTCACCTCGCAACAATGACGCTACCGGCCCTCGAAACTCGGCTGTACCACCGCTCCAGTCGGTGAGGGCGACTCCCACGACCCGTTGCAGATGTGGAAGCGCTGGTTCCAGCGCTCGTTGCAGATTCAGCAACGTGCGACCGGTCGTCAGCTCGTCGTCAACGAGCACGAGCGTTCGCGCCGAGCGCAGCGTTTGCGCGATCCCGGCGTCGAGCGGAGCATACACAAAGTGACGGCTCGCGTGGCTGTGGTCCTCCGAAAACTCAGCCAACAATGGACGCTCAAAGCGGTAGCGAGTCGATTGCCCGAACACGACTTCGGTGTCGCCGCGACGGCGATGGAGAGCCCGATAGACTCCGTGCCCCAGCGCGATCGCGGTCTCGGCCATGCCGACGACGGCGATTGGACCAGGAAGGTCGTCGGGCAGCCGATCCACCAGCGCCTCCCACGCCTCGTTTATGTCGCAGGGACGCGCTCCAATGTGGCGCCCCAGCACCCGCGACACAAAAAGAAAACCGCGCCGCGGGTTAATCCGCGCGGCGAAGTCCAGCAAACGATCCAGCGGCCAGACCGGGTCGGGTGTAGCGTGTACGGTTAATGTGCCTGTCGGAAGCTCGACACGCAGGGCGCTCGACGCACCGATTGAAGTAGCCATGCAGCGTCAGGGGGCGTCGAGCGAGAGCGAATCAGACGTTGACACCAAAGCTGCCAGCCAGCGGCCCAAGACCGCCCCGGAAGCCCTGGCCCTTGGCACGGAACTTCCACTCTGCACCATGGCGGTACAGCTCGCCGAAGATCATCGACGTCTCGAGCGAGGCGTCTTCCGAGAGGTCGTAGCGAGCGATGACGTCGCCGTTGGCAGCGTTCACGACGCGAATGTACGCGTTCGACACCTGTCCGAAGTTCTGCCGACGTGCATCAGCGTCGTGAATGGTCACCGCAAACGAGATTTTGGCCACATCGGCGGGCAGGGCGTTCAGCTCAACCGCGATTGACTCGTCGTCACCGGCGCCCTGACCGTCCTTGTTGTCGCCCTGGTGATTCACCGCACCACCCGCGCCCAACTTGTTGTTATAGAAGATGAAGTCAGCGTCGCTGCGAACGCGATCTGCTTCGGTCAGCAGGAACGCCGACGCATCAAGGTCGAATGCCTGTCCGTCGGTCGACCGCGCATCCCAGCCCAGACCCACGGCGATCCGGTTCAAACCAGGAGCTTCCTTCGAGAGAGAGACGTTGCCACCTTTGCTAAGCGAAACAGGCATAAGAGAACCTCCAATTGCATAAACCGCAGCAGAACTGCCGAGACGAGCACCGCAACACTCAATACGTCGTTCTCATTCCGTCAAGAGAGATACCGCGTCTGTCCAGCATGACCCGCATTGAACTCCGGTGGTCGTCACCAGACTCGCTCGCCAACCGGCCGACACGTCACAGGGCGCGCCACGGTGTCCCCCGCTTGCGTCCGTTCAACCGGCCACCTGCGACCAGCGAATGGGTCGCAGCCCAAACATTCGGACGCGCCGCAGCAACAGATCGATCACAAAGAGGCCCAGCGCTGCAAAGAGCGCCCACGGCCAGAGCTCGCGGCGGTACTCGGTGAGCTCGTCACCCGGGTCCCAGAGCACCGACGGCTCGGGATCGACGCTACCGCCAGTCAGAATCGCCGCCCTGCGCGCCAGGTCCGGATTCGACGACACCGACAACAGCTCGTCTGGATAGGGATAGCTGACCGAACCATACGAAGCCGCAAACGAGTTACCGTCCAGCTGGTGGTCGGCGGTCAGCTGATAGGGTCCATACTGCGGCAGCGGAGCCTGCGCCTCATAGCGACCGGCGGCTGTCTGCCGCATGGGAATCGTCACTTCGGTGCCGTCCGGCGCCACCATCGTGACCGTCGAGGTCAGACCGTTGACGAAGCGATCGTCCTCGCCCACCGCGTCCACCAGAATGTGTGCCACGCCCTGCCGGACCTCGGCTGACATGTCGAGCACGTCTTCACTGTTGACCCGCATGAGGTCGCGTACCACCTGCGCCCAGAACTGCGGGTACGTTCGCGTACGAACCCATTCCACGGCCCACCGGTTCTTGATGTCGCTGGTGAACACCGCGACCCGACCCAGCCCCTGCCGCCACCGCGCCAGCAGCGGTTCGCCCGTCTCGGTGCTCAACATGACCTCGGCCGCCGGTCGCGCCTGCGTCTTCACAAAACCCAACAGATACGGGACGCTGTCCCAGGCAATGCCGGCGAGCGCCTGCGAACGACGCCCGACCACCGGCCGAAAGGGCTCCTCGACCAGGTTGGTGCGCGCCACCTGCGACGTCTCCTGCACAAATATCTGCGGCACGTTGCTGGGGTCATTGGTCTGGTAAAACCGGCCCGAACCCAGCTCGGCGATCATCTCCAGCAGGGCACGATCCGCTTCTCGACCTACCGCGACCGACGAAACCGTCACATCCTCGTCCCGCAGGTCGCCCACCACTTCGGCGATGCCATCCCACGGCGCCTGACCATCGGTCAGCAGAATCACGTGCTTGATGCGGGCGCGCGTCTCGATCATCTGCACCCAGGCCTCGAGCAGGGCCGGATAGATGTTGGTGCCACCACCCGGTCCAATGCGCCCAATGTCGGCCCGAATCCGACTGCGATTCGAAGCCGATTGCATGCGCACGACCGTCTGCGGCGCGTCGTCGAACGCGATCACGCCAATCAGGTCCTGTGGGCCCATCAGGTCCACCACGGCCCGCGCGGCGTCCTTCGCCATCTCGAGCTTCTGACCATCCATCGAGCCCGACCGGTCAATCACCAGCAGCATCGCCAGCGACGGCATGTCCCGTTGCCGCTGCATATCGAACGTGACTGGCGAGATCGCCTCGAGCGGTGTGTTGTCGTAACCACCCGGCCCGAAACTGTTTTCGCCGCCCACCATCAGAAATCCGCCGCCCAGCTCGCGCACGTAGGTCTCGATGTTCGCCATGGTCGAGCGCGAGATGAACTCGGCGCTTACATCGCTCAGAATCACCAGATCAAAGTTGCGCAGCTCGTCGAGCGTCGTCGGAAACCCGTAGGCACCCCGCACCTCCAGGTCGAAGTTGGCGAGATCATTGCGCTCCCGGTCCAGGGCGCGCTCCAGATACATGCGGCTCTGGAACTCCCCCTCCACGTAGAGCACGCGCGGCCGACCTTCGACCGTCACCGAGCGGGTGAACCGGTTGTTGGCATCGAATCGGTCGGCGCCCTCGGGACGTATCGTCAGCTCAAAGAGCCGAAAACCCGGTTCATACACCTCTGCCGTCAGCTCGACCCGGTTCATGCCCGGCGTCAGCGCCACACGTCGCCCCTGAATGTCCCGGAACTCATTCTGAGTGAGGCTCAGCAATACCTCGGTTTCGCGGTTCGAGAATATCTCGGCCGTCATCACAAAGGGTTCGCCCACCTCGATGTCGCCGGGCATCTCCAGGTTGCGCACCATGACCTCGGCGGGCGGCTCAAACGGAAGCTCATGGGTGTACAGCGTGACGCCAAACTCCGCCGCGGTCGCCGCCTCGCCCAGCAGGTCGCCGCGGTTCTGGTTCCCGTCGGTGATAATGACCGTGCGCTTCAGGTGGTCGGGTGGGCACAGGCCATAGCTCATGCGGAGTGCGGCCGCGGGGTCCGAAGACAGCCCTGCACCTTCACCTTCGTGCCGCAGCAGCGCCGCTACGCGTTCGGCGCCCTGCGGAATGTCCACCACGACCGGGCGCGCCGCAAAGGTCAGCAGCCGCACCATGCCCGTACCGCGAGCGTCGTAACCACGCTGCACCACGTCGCGCGCCTGCTCCAGCACCGCGTCGGGCACCGAATCGGATACATCCACCAGATAGGTCGTGCACACGTGCGAATCGAAATCCGATACCGACGGCCGAGCCATGGCGAACGTCAGCGCCACGAGCAGCAGCACGCGCAGCACGATGTTGAG
>JAGWVZ010000523.1 GCA_018970625.1 Myxococcales bacterium
CTGCGCCACCAGGCGAGCTGGGCTTCGAATAGCGCTGATACCGTGCAGGCTCCGACAAAGGCGCCCACGACGGGGGCAGGGGAGGCCTGTTCAAGAAAGGGCGCCTGCAATGTGGCGACGCCTGCCAGCGCACCAAAGCCAACGAACGCTCCGGTCCAGTTCGGACTGTAGGGACGATTCTCAGCGGAGGCATCAAAGTAGAAGTCTCTGGCAGCCCCCGGATCAACGGGATAGCCCTCGTGGTCCTGATCAGCGCCGTATCGTTGCCCTCCCTCATTGTTGGGGTCAGCACGTCGCGCAGGCTCTTCGCTGGTTTCGTCTTCACCGGCCGCTATACAGCACAGGGCGGCGAGGACCACGGCGAGGTGACGGAACAGACGACGAACCGATAGCGCGATGGATGCGTCGAGCATGGCGGCGTCTCGTGTCGGTCGTCGAAAGTAGAAACGACTTATTCGCCGCCGACGCCGTCGTCGCTGCCAGCGAGGATGCTGACGAGCGCAAAAGCTCCGCCTGCAGCGACCAGAGAGCCGACGACGAGTCCGATGGTACGCCCTTTGGCGAACTCTGCGACGCGTGCGTCGGCGATGCGGTCACGCGGGAGGAGCAGATCGTAGTCAGGTGCCACAAGCTGTCGGTCACCGAGAGCGAAATTGAAAGGTGAGATGCTGTAGCGGACACCGTCGACGTCACGCACCTGGACGGGCGTTGTGGCGCTGACCTGGATCGGTCCGGAGTCTGAATCGATGGTGACTGATTCAGCGATGTTTCCGGATTCCAACTGCTCGAGCTGATCCGTCGAGATCGTGTGCTTGCTGTAGCAAGCGAGTTGGAAGACCGAGACGGCAAGCAGCAACGCGACAAGGCGGTAAACTTTCGACTGCATGAGCAACACGCGGGAGGTGAGCACAGACAAATGGAGAGACACTTCGGCGCGTGACTATACCCATGACCGCCTTCGATTGACAAGCATCGTCTGCGATAACGCGAACGAACCCGTCATGTGGGGTCCATGCGGGTGCAGAAGGGGATGTATTTCCGAAGCATCCCGGCGCACTTGCGGTGCTGGCGGTGGGCTGCTAGCCTAAATCCGGTAATACCGCCGTTCATCTTCGTCGTCGGTTTTGTGCTGCCTCGGGTACAGGTCGGGGCCGACGATGCGTGCTGGAGTTGCTGATGTTGCGTGTCATCTGGGTTGTTTGGCTGCTTCTGGGCCTGTTCGCGTGTGCGGACGCCCGACTCAGCTCGGACGGATTTGACCAGTCGTTCGGAGATGGAGGCAACTCTCGTCCCGACCCGCGCGACCGGGACGCGTCGAATTCGGATGATTCCGGCCAGATCCCGGATGAGCCCTATCGTCCGCCAGCAGACGAGCTCAGCTGCGTCCTTATTCCAGCAGTGGGCGGTGACCTTTTTGTGGGTGTCGACTCGGCGATCACGCTTGGGGTCTATCAGTATTCGCTGACGACCGGCGAGGTGATGACGGGGGAGACGGTTGAGTTTGGCATTGTTGCACCGTCGGCCGACGGTCGGCTCTCGTCGGAACGCGTCCGTACCGATTCGGATGGTCTTGCGCAGGTGCGCCTGAACGCCGGGGCGGTTCCGGGGACCATCAAAGTGCGGGCATTCAGTCCGTGCGCCAACTCGTTCGATATGGACGTCGATGTGCTGGAGTTGCCCACGGGCAACGTGATGGTGTCGTTCAACTACCCGTTCCGGGACGTTTACGACGTGTCGCCGCTGTATGTGGACCTCTTTCCGGCCGACGAGATTACCTGTCGCGATATCCTGACCGGCGAGCGTCCCCCCGGAGCGCTTACCACGCTGGATGCGCGCAACGTGGACGACACGGTCACCTTCAACAGCCTGATGGTGGACCAGGCATACACCATTCTCGTGGTGGGCATGGGCGCCGCGAGCGAGCGCGCCGCACAGGGCTGCGCCGATGCTGTGATCCCCCGCGACGGAGAGACCACCGAGCAGGTAGTTGACCTCTACCTGATTCCGCTAAACCCCGTTGGCGACTACGACGTGCTGGGGAAATGGGACTTCCGCGACGCGATCGCCGAGTCGGGTCCCGCTGGCGCCCTGATTGTCCAGATTCTGGATATCTTTGAAGATCCGGGCCGCGGTCTGCTCGATTTTCTGCTCGACCTCGTCGAAGATTACGTGGGCGGCATCATCTCGCTCGCCGTTGATTTCTTCCTCGATATCACCG
Organism: Myxococcales bacterium; assembly: GCA_018970625.1. The sequence continues at coordinate 2,219 of JAGWVZ010000523.1, forward strand.
GTCTGGACGATGTCATTGCCGATGCCATCAACGACCTGATCGAGAGCTCGCCGTTCCTGAGCGACATCGTCACCATCGGTCGTGACTTGCGTGCGATCATCGCTGAGCTCGAAGTGCTCTCCAAACTCAACATCGGAAAACTGGGTTCCGACTTCGAGGTCTTCGGTGTCGATACCTGGATTGGACTCTCGCTCTATTGGCGCCTGGATTGTGACGAGACCTCACCACCCGATTGCGGTCGCATCCCTGTCATTCTGGACTCGGTCGATCTCGGCCTGCTGCGAGGTGAATGGAATGGTCGGGTGCTCGGGTACAATCGCCTCGATATTGATCGCCACCCCGTCGATTTCGAGTACGGGCGCCTGATTCTCTACGTGCTCGAGTACCTCGTTCTGCCTGCTATCACCGGAGACCCCGGCCCAGTCACCCTGGAAGACCTCATGTCGTCCATCCTCAACTGTGACGGCCTCGGTGATTTCATCGCCGGCGGTGACGGTGACTGCCTGTGTGCTCTGGGCGCGTGCATCTGCGACGATGACATCGAAGGCTTCTGCGAAGGGTTCATATCCATTACCTTCGGCGGCATTTTCCGCACGTTCGTAGACTCTCTCTCGTTTGATTCGGTGCTCAACATCCGCGGCACCTGCACGCTCGTCAACGAAGATACCGACATCGACGTCGACGCGATCCTCGACGGTCAGTACATCGGCGACATCACCATCAGTGGCTCGGTAACGCCGTTTACCGCTTCTTTCTGCGGCGTTCGCGAGGGCGGTGACCTGGTGACGCGCTGTCTCACTGCGGGCGAGTGACGTCCAATTCGATTGGAGCAGGTCACATTTTTCGTTGACAGGTGAATCACCACTCCGCTATAGCGGCGCTCCCCACGCAACTCACTGTTGCCCGGTTCCAAAGGCCTGCTCGGGGATCGTCTAATGGCAGGACTACGGGTTCTGATCCCGTCTATCTAGGTTCG
>JAGWVZ010000524.1 GCA_018970625.1 Myxococcales bacterium
GGGGCCGATCTCGAATACGCCATCGTCTCGCATGATCGGCCAGCGAAAGTCGGGCTCGTCCAGCCGATGCACAGGCGCGTCATCGGACCAGCGCACCACCCCCAGATCGGCGTCCGGCACCACCGTTACCACCACCCGCGACTCAGCCGGAACCCCCGTGTTCAACTCTGCCTCGGCACGCGCCTCAACGGATCCCGTGAACTCAAACTCCAGCAGCGTCTCCGTAAGTGCGTACGGAAGCGAATCCACCAGCGCGTTCAGGGACACCGGCAGCAGCCGTGCACCCAGCTCGTAGATGGGCCCCGTCTCGGCGTTCCGCCGTGCAAACTCAAACTTGACAACCGCATCACCCAGGCGGGCCTGCACCTCGCGCGTTCGCCATTCCCCCGTTCGACCATCGTGTTCCAGCTGCCCCAGAAAGGAGACATGCGCGATATCGACGGGTTCATCGGCCAGCACCGGTGACGTAATCCGCAGTCGGGATAACGCCGCAGAGGCCTGCGCACGCCAGACCTGCTCGTCGGCCGACCAGTCAGCCTGGCCCATGCCCCGAAACTCGCCGCCCGAAACTACGCCCGTCGTCCCCGACGACAGCAGCGGCGTGAGCGCGCTCACGTCCATCCCATCACTCGACGCGGCCACCTGCATCCCGGCTTCCGTCCGCTGGGCCCACACTTCCAGCGTCCGACCAGCCGCATCGGTGATCGTTCCGCCAACGGTCAGCTCCCGCTCGCGCCAGTTCCAGTCGGCAGACAGTACCTCCAGCCGTACATCACTCGCGCGCAACAGACCCTGCAGACGCAGGCGCATGTTTCGGGCCACCACCCGATACCCATCCGGAATCAACGAGATCTCAACCGAATCGCTCCAGATGTTCTCCACCTGCCAGCTTTCCAACCCAGGCAGCTGCATCGATAGTCGACGTACACTCACGGGCTGTGCCACCACGCGCGGTGGCCAGGACGCCGATACCGCGCCCAGTGAAAACGTGGAATCGTCATCGACAGCCAGCTGCCCGCCCAGCACCTCGAAGACGTCATTGTCCTCGATCATGCGTAAATTCAGCGTGGGGGCGCTTCCAGCCTGCAGCTCCCCATGCAGGATCGACTCCCCCAGCCCATCCACGTCCACGCGTCCATCCACCACAACGCCGTCGTCCTGCCGCCGGGCCAGCAGGGTCCGTACTCGCGCTGACATGCCACCCAGACGCCCCGTCCCGGCACAACGAAACTGACCGTCCGTCAACGCGATCTGCTCGCCGGGCAGCAGGCCCGCAGGTCCCAGCGGTTGGGACCTGGGCCCATCGCCGGTCGTCACGCTGTCACGGCGAAGCCCCTCGAGCCCCGTGTCATCGCACGAAACCGTCACGTCTGCGCCCGAGATGACGATCTCCCCAACTCCCAGGCCGCCCTGCAACCAGTCACGAATCGACGGACTGACCACGACGCGTTCCAGAAAGACATCGGTCGCAGCACCGGGCTGAATCACTCTGACCTGCCGCAGGTCGATCGCAAAAAATCCGGACCGCTTCGCGTCAGCCAGCGTCAGCTCAAGCCCGCGTGAGCGAGCCTCTGCGACCAGAAGCGGCCCGATCACCGAACGACTGCGAGCCACCCAGGACACCACCAGAGACAGGATGATCAGCACCGCAATCACCCACAACGCTCCTCGCACGCTGGCGTTGTTTTGGCTGGTTGTCTTTTCGGTCCGCTCGTGCATGCTGTCGACCGGCAGGGCCTTTCGGAATGGCCCTCGGAGGTATCACCGGTGCGAAATACGGTCAAAGATTCGACGGAACAGAGCCTTGCAGGGCGGTGTAACGCTTTCAGGATGCTCAGCGTTCTGGGTGTTTTTGTCACGCTTGGGCTCGGGTGCTCCTCTACCCGGATGCTGGAGCGCCATCGAGCGCAGAGTGACGACCCCTTTGCTCGCATCACCAGCGACAGCCCTGTCCACGCCTGGGAGTTCGGTTCGTGCAATGCCGATTCGGACTGTGCGCCACAGGGTTGCCACTCGGCGGTCTGCAGTCCGGCGGTCGCCGACATGCAGTGCATTCAGGGCAGCATTCTGGGTGCCTGCCTGTCTCAGGTTGCCAGCGCACAATGTGGCTGCGAGGACGGCATGTGCCGATGGACCCGTAGCCCGGAAGTCATGCAGTGCGTCGCTGCAGCCGAGGGTCGCCCTACGACGACGCCAGTGATGGGTACACCGCGGGGAACGGTGTATCCGGCGCGGCAGCGGGACTAACTCAAGCGCCAGTCGCCAGATTCGTGATTGCCGTCGTTCAGACTTCATTGCTGAACAATGAACCGCCCTGCAAAACACCTTCTGACGTTGCACGGCAGCAAAACGGAGCGCCGAGCCCTCATGGCTCAGCTGGCGCGCGACAGTCTCAGCTTCTCACGGGCATCCACAATGACGGCGCCGCAAACGTCGCCCCAGACGTTGACGGTGGTACGCAACATGTCGAGGACCCGGTCCACCGTGAGCAACAGCGCAATGCCTTCGAGTGGTAACCCCACTGCGTTGAGCACGATAATCAGCGTCACGAGACCCGCACTTGGGATGCCCGCGGCACCCACGGCAGCCAGAATGGAGGTGAGCACCACGATCGCCTGCTGGCCCAGCGACAGTTCGATGCCATAGGCCTGCGCGATGAAGATCGCAGCCACCGCTTCGTAGAGCGCGGTCCCATTCATGTTGACGGTGGCACCGAGCGGCAACACGAAGTTGGTAATGTGCGCCGACACTCCAATTCGATGTTCCGTACAGTCACGCGTGAGCGGCAGGGTGGCCGATGAGCTGGCGGTCGAAAAAGCGGTGAGCAAAGCAGGTGATGCGCCCGCGATGACGCGCCACGGGTTGGTACGCCCGAGCACCAGCACGAGCAGGGGCAATAAAAGCAGCCCATGAATGAGCAGGGCACCGGTAACCGTCAGCGCGTAGGTGCCGACGCTGTACAGAGCGTCCAGGCCGGTCGAATGCACAACCTTGACCACGAGTCCAAAGATGCCCAGCGGCGCAAGACGCATGACCCACGCGGTGACACGGTTCATGACCACTGTCAGTGAGTCGAGGAGGCGACGTAACGGCTCACCCGCCGCGCCACTGTACGTCACTCCGAGCGCCAGCACGATGGCAAAGAAGATAACGCCAGGCAGGTCGAACCGCGCCGCCATGGAGGCG
>JAGWVZ010000525.1 GCA_018970625.1 Myxococcales bacterium
CCCCGGGTTCCCCATGGAGAACGCATGAAGCGACGGTCCTCACGCTTGTGGCGGGCCTGCACAACAGGGTTGTTCGGGTACGCCGTTCTGGCCCCGTTGGGTACGGCGTTAGCTCAAACCCAGACGGCGGACGAGGAAGCAGCGTCGGTCGTTTCGCCGGCACCTGCCCTCCCGGGTAACGGCGTGCGAGGTGAATTTCAATTTGGCTCCTACGGGCGCGTGGTTGTTGCCAGTGATCTCGACGGTGGAGCCGGCAAGGAAGTGAATGTGGTCAGTTTTGGCCCGCGCCTGAAGGAATCCCCCTATCTGGAGCTGGACCTCGCCTATGCGCTGCGCACGAACACGGACGCAGAGTTCAGAACGGTCGTCACTGCGGCGCTCGTGAACGCGATGTTTCACTACGATGGAGACTTTGATGGTCAGATCGCCCTGCGAAATGCGTTCGTGGAAGCGAGCGGGTTTGGTGTGGAGGGGTTAAGCTTCTGGGCAGGCTCTCGCATGTACCGGGGTGACGACATTTATCTGCTGAACTTCTGGCCCATGGACAACCTGAACACGGTAGGCGGTGGAACCCGCTATGCGTTCACACCGGACATGAGTCTGGCCGTTCACTTCGGCGCCAATCGTCTGGATAATCGTCTGCAGTTTCAGAACGTGGCGGTGCCTGCTCCGACGTTTGGTACCGAGAATCGCATCCTGAATGACCGACTTCGCCCGATCGTGTCGGCCCGTTGGGAGCACCTGTTTCACGAACTCGCTCCGGGTGTGGGCATTAAGTACGTGGTATGGGGGGATTTTCAGCGTCTCGGTGAAGGGGTAACCCGCGACAACAACGACGTCGAAATCGAGCTTCCTGCCGATACGGGATACACGCTGGGCGCACAGGTGGGCGCCTGGGGCTTTACGCCGAACGGGTTCGCGAACCTGTTTGTTCGGTACTCCCGCGGTCTCGCCGTGGCGGGTGAGCTCAATATTCCGACGGCCGGGCTGGCGACGGATCGCACCTATGCCAGTGCGTCGCTGGTTCGGCTCGGCACCTCATTCAACGCGGAATCCCGTTGGATCGGGGTGACGGGCGGCGCCTACATGCAGTGGTTCTCGGATGCAGACGATGTGAACTACGACCGGGACGACTACGCCGAAGGCGTGTTCGCCGTTCGTCCGGCGATCTTCATCACCGACCATTTTCATCAGGCGTTCGAGATCTCTTACCAGCGTCGCGTGCCAGAAGGTCTTTCACCCCGCACCGACAGCTATCTGGAGCCGGCGATTTTGCAGTTTGGCTTCATGCCAACACTCAGTCTGGGCCGCGGCATGTATCGCCGTCCGGTGCTGAGGCTCATTTATGCCGCGTCGCTCCTGAACGCAGGCGCGCGCGACCTTTTTCCAGAAGGCGATCCCCGCCACGAGGCGTCTACCCAGCATTTTCTGGGGCTTGGTGCAGAGTGGTGGTTCAACTCTTCGACGTATCGCTAACCCGGGCCTCGACCATGCGACGGCTTCCTGTTCCCCGCCTCTCTCTGTCGCACGTTTGTGCGACGACATTCATTTCGCTGTCCGCTGCGCTCGTGCTGTCGTGTAACAACGAAGTGGTACGGGTCACGGAGCAGTTCACTCCCACTTCACAGGTCGTCGACTGGCGTGGAGAGGTGGTGTACCAGCTCATGGTCGATCGCTTCGCCAACGGCGATATCAATAATGACCACGGCGTGATTCCGGGCGATTTGGGACGTTATCAGGGCGGCGACTGGCAGGGCGTGATCGACAATGTCGATTACCTCGTGGAGCTGGGCGACACGGCGGTGTGGATTAGCCCGGTGGTGCGCAACGTCGAGACCGATGCGGGATTTGACGGGTATCATGGTTACTGGACACAGGACTTTACGGACGTAAATCCCCATTTTGGTGACATCGCGAAGCTGCGCGAAATGGTGGACGTGTTGCACGCGAATAATATCCGGGTCATTCTGGATATTGTGACGAACCACGTCGGTCAGGTATTTTATTATGATATTAATCGTAATGGCCGACCTGACGAAAGTATTGGAGGGAGCGGAACCAATTCGCCGCTGGTGCGTACGTCCGAATATGACCCTGACTTCGACATTCGGGGTATTCAGGGATATACGAGTCTGGGAGAATCGGGTCCTGCGCCGACGATCTGGATGGATATGCCGGAGATTAATCGTGGTGCTCCCGAACCGGCCGAGTTTGCCAATCCGGAATGGTACTGGCGCCGTGGTCGTGTGACGGTTTGGGGGCGAGAGGCCGACGCGTGCCGGCAGGCAGGCATTGATCCGGCGAACTGGGATGCGTGCTACAATTATGTTCGCATTCAGGAAGTCACCGGTGATTTCCCCGGCGGCCTGAAAGACCTGCGCACGGATCTTCCTGAAGTACGACAGGCGTTGATCGATGTGTTCACGTTCTGGATTACCGAGATTGATATCGACGGCTTCCGAATCGATACGGTGAAGCACGTCGAACACGATTTCTGGGTTCAGTTTTCGACAGCCATCCGAGATTACGCGAACGCGGTGGGTAAACCCAACTTCCTGCTGTTTGGTGAGGTGTTTGACGGCGCAGACTGGTTGCTCGGTTCGTACACAGCTCCCGGCATGCTGGATTCCGTGTTCTACTTCAGTCAGAAATTTCAGGTGTATGATGGCGTCTTCAAATACGGTGCACCCACCTCTGTGATTGAAGACCTGTGGACCGAACGTTACGAGAATTACAGCTCGATTCCGCAGCCCGGTGGTGTGTTCGATTTTCAGGGGAATCCGCTGCCTCCGACCAGCGTCCTCGTGAATTTCGTCGACAACCATGACGTACCTCGTTTTCTGTTTGACCTTCCCGACGTGGACCGCCTGCACAACGCGCTGCGCCTGTTGTTCACCCAGGACGGCATTCCCTGCATCTATTATGGAACCGAGCAGCAGTTTAGCGGTGGCAATGACCCGGCAAACCGCGAAAATCTCTGGGAGTCCGGTTTTGATCGCTCCAACCCCACCTACCAGTACATTCGCTCGCTGATTCAGATGCGGCGCGCGTATCCCGAGCTCATGTACGGTTATCTGGGTATCGCGTGGAGTACCGAGCGCACGGGCGACGAGGAAGACGCCGGCATCTTCGCATTTGAGCGGCGTTTCGCGGGCAATCGCGCCATGGTGGTGCTGAACGT
>JAGWVZ010000526.1 GCA_018970625.1 Myxococcales bacterium
CCAGGTCTCCCCTGATTGATCGAAGACAATGTCCGCCCACATGTGATGGATGTATCCCAACACCAATACGAACACCCACGCCTTCCGATACGTGCGCGAGTCGGGGTCCCAAAGAAGACCCATATAGCCGAAGTGCACCTGCGCCAAATCGCCCGGAGCCGTATCGACAGGAATCACAACCTCAGCTGCCGTGACGCCGCGGATACGCTTCAGACGCAGACACAGACGCTTGACCGCCGATAAGCTCGCCGAAAACGTGGGATCCGAGACGCGCAGTCGATCGTGGATCACCTTCGGCCCCAGACCTTTCTTCCACAATGGCTCAATCACAGCTGCCAAGCCCTCCGCACTCGAAACCTGCTGCGGAGTAGATCGGGGAGGGTGCACGCCATGGACAAGCGTCTGCAGCGCCTCGACGTCCGGCAGGTCCGACGATGAGCCGGTCAACAAACCAGCATTCTCCAACACCTGCCGATACGCTCGCACGCTGTTGGGGCTCATCCCCAACAACGTCGCCACCCGCCGATACCCCGTACCCAACCGGTACAGTCGCACCATCTGCCGAAGATCCATCATCGACTTGTGCTCCGACACCCTGACCACCTCCATCTACGAGCGAAAGGCCCACGATGGAGAAGTAACCCGGTTCGAAGAACGTCAGGCAACAGCGTGTGGCGATCACCGCAGCCGAACGGGTCGCGGTCACCTCAGCCGAACCCGGAGCGATCACCTTGGCCGAACTCGCTGCGAGCACCTCTGCCGAACCGATGGCGATCAGTTAGGCCGGACTGCAACACGCGTTTTGGGCGCTCCATGTTGCGCATGCACGATCCGTGAATGCTCAGAATGCGAAACCCACAAGTGAAGAGAAGATCTCAAGAAGCGCGATGCATATGCAACCTGCGTTAGTTTTGTCCTCTGGTTCATGGGTTGCGCGATGCATGATGCGTTTTGTTGGACGACGCGGTCCAACGATTTGTGAAAGATTTGCTTTAAGGAGGCGAAGGTGTGACGGAAGTGTGACAATGGGTTGGCGTGTTATCCAGTCTGAGTCATTGTGACTTGGCACGCAGACGACGGATTGCGGGTAAATGTCTGGAAATGGGTGGAAATTGGGTGAAAATTGGCGACGCCTACTGGCGGCCGGATTTCTACAGTGATTGGACTGATCGGTATAATGAGATTTTTCTGTTCGGTTGGCATGTTGCGATTGATTTTGCTGCAACGATAGACACAATAGGAATGGTTCAGAAAAGTGGTGAAGGAACGCGACAGGTGGCCGCTCCGGCTGGATTGCTGAGGATGGTATGTTTGTTATTCGTGTGAAGTATGCATCGGTTGTCGGTGTAATGTGCTGTTTGTACTTGGCGTGTGCGAATGATCGGACAGCCTTGCCGGCGCGATTCTGTGAGGCGGCGGAGTGTGATGGTGCTTGTGCATGGCCATTTTGTTCGGATGCGACGTCAGATGTGTCTGTGGCCTTTGAAGATACGGATGTCGATGGGTTTGAGGTTGTCTCGCCAGAAAGTGACGCAGGTGTCGAGGATATCGAGCCACTTCTGGATGGGGGTGCTATCGAGGAGGATGGTTCAATCGAACGGGATGTTTCCAACCCGGAAGACTTGGATTCGGCGGAGGTCAGAGAGGGTAGCGCTGTAGTACCATTTCTGTTTACCCCCTGCGAAACCAACGCCGACTGTCCATTGCCGGGGACGGTGTGTATGAAGGAGTTCCAGTGGTCCCACCAACCCACCGGCAGTGAGCGGACGAGTATCGCAGCTGACGAGTTGTTTGGCCCGCGATTACCTGCAGGCCAGGGTGTATGCACCGCGTCCTGTGTTTCGCCGCTCGATGATTGTCGATTTACGGACGTCTCGGGTGCACTGGTGGTCTGGGATTGCCAGCTGGTCGCGGTGGGGCAGCCGGTGCATCCGGGAGTGGATGCGGACTGGACCCCGGAGTATCCTCTCGCAGAGGCGCTGGACCATCATGCCATGCAAAGGGGGCAGCCATTTGTGGCGATATGTCGTCCGGATGATTCGGAGCCTGGCGGCATTGAAGTGTGTAAAGAATGCACGCGCGATGCGGATTGTGGCTCGGGATATTGTTGGGATCCGGTCGAATTGTCTGGCGTGGCGCGCGCCGACGGAGTCGTTCAGGGTTACTGCATGGACCCGTGTACCGACAACCCGGAATGTCCGCTTGGTTTTACGTGTCAGTCCGCAGATTCAACGGCATTTTGCCTTCCTCTTGAGGAGACATGCGGCGCCTGTCTGGACCTCGACGGTGACGGGTATGGCGTCGGACGTTGCACGGGAACGGGTGCTGTTTCGGCGGTCGACTGTAACGATCGCGATGCCTTGAGCTATTATCGGGGAGAGGATGGCCTTCCTGATTCATTGCGCTGTTCCGCCGATGCTGACTCCAACTGTAACGGGGTCAACGACGATGCCGAGCTTGTCGGGCCGGGACTCTGGGGTGCGCTGCATTGTCGTGGTTGCGGTGATGTTTGCGATGATACTGTGGTGGACGATGTCACTCTGGTAAACGGCGCGATTGTGTGTCGGGAGTCACCGTCTGGCGAGAATGAATGCCGTGCCGACTGCGCCCCGGGGTTTGCGGATTGCAACGGTGCGCTGGCGGATGGCTGCGAGACCCCTATGGGTACGGATTCGGATTGTAGCGGTTGTAATGACAGCTGTGTTTCTCTGGTGTCGGGAGCGCCTGTAGGCGCGTGTTCGGGAACACTGGACGGTATTTCGACCTGCGTTATTGCGGAGTGTCCGACCGGTACTGCCGATTGCAACGGTGTCTTTGCGGACGGATGTGAGACCGACACCGTCTCGACGTTGCAGAGTTGTGGCGGGTGCGAGTCGGATTGCACGGACCGTTTCGCGCAGGCCATTGAGGGCTGCGTAGATTCCCGGTGCACGATTGCTTCCTGCGCGTCCGGGTTCGCCGATTGCGACCTCATGCCAGAAACAGGATGTGAAATCGATACCCGAAACGATGAAACCCACTGCGGCTCATGCGGTCGGGTTTGTAACCTCCCCAATGCGATCTCTGATTGTTTGTTGTCGACGTGTACGATCGCTGATTGTCGGGCCGGATATGAGGACTGTGATGGCGTCGCGGCGAACGGTTGTGAGGCGAACCTGAACAGCAGTGTGGTCCACTG
>JAGWVZ010000527.1 GCA_018970625.1 Myxococcales bacterium
CTGGCTGCGCGGCCCGCTGCGAGACTGGGCCGCCGCCCTGCTCGAGCCGTCTTTGCTGAATCGCGAAGGGCTGTTGCAGGCGGCTCCCGTGACCCGCCTGTGGCAGGAACACAGCCGCGGTACTGCCGACCACACTTATATCCTGTGGAATATTCTCATGCTTCGTGCCTGGAGCGAACGTTGCCGCCCCGAGATTTCTCATGACTAGGCCGTTGCGCGTACTGCAGGTCTTTACCGTACCGCAATCGCTGGCCTTTGCGGCCGGGCAACCGGCCTTTATGCGCGAACGCGGCATCGAGCTGGCGGTTTGTACATCGCCCGGCGAAGGACTCGGTGAGTTTGCGCAAGGGGAAGGCTGTGTCGCCTGGGCGGTCGAGATGCCGCGCGCCATTACGCCATTTCAGGACTTGCAGGCGGTGGCCGAGCTGGTGGCGGTGATTCACCGGTTTAAGCCGGATATTGTGCACGCTTCAACGCCCAAGGGCGGATTGCTGGGTACCATTGCCGCGCGCACAGCTGGCGTCCCCGGGCGCATTTATCATATGCGTGGCCTGGTGCTGGCGACGGCCACCGGCAAACGTCGCGCCCTGCTAAAAGCGACCGAGAAGCTCGCGTGTGCGCTGGCAACCGATGTCGTGTGTGTCAGTCATTCCCTGAAACGAACGGTGGTGGCCGAGGGCATTGTGGCGGAGTCGAGGGTCGAGGTGCCGCTGGCGGGAAGTGGGCAGGGCGTAGATGCCACCCGACGGTTTGCGCCGCATCTGGCCGACGCCGCGCGCGTTCAGCAATTGCGCGATGAATGGCAGTTGCATGGTGGTCCGGTGGTGCTCTTTGTCGGACGCCTGGTGGGCGACAAGGGCATTGTGGAGCTCACGAGCGCCTGGTCGCAGCTATCGGTGGCTTACCCCGATGCACGGCTGGTGATTGTGGGGCCGTGGGAGCCCCGCGACCCGGTGCCGGACGACGTGCGTCAAACGCTCGAGCAGCACCCCACAGTGTGTCTGGTGGGCGCCAGCCGCGAGGTGCGCGAATGGTATGCGCTGGCCGACCTGGTGGTTCTGCCGACCTATCGGGAGGGTTTTCCGAATGTGTTGCTCGAGGCGGGCGCCATGCGAAAGCCCGTGGTGGCGACGAGGGTCGATGGCTGTGTGGATGCTGTCGAAGAAGACCGTACGGGCATTCTGGTGGAACCTCGCGACGCGCAGGCGCTGGCCGACGCCATCGCCCGGTATTTGTCAGACCCGGCCCTTCGCGCAGCGCACGGAGCAGCCGCGCGCGAGAGGGTGGAAACGTTGTTCGATCGGCGCGCCATCTGGGGCGCCATCGCAGACATTTATCTTCGTATCGCCTCGCGTCGTGATGACGCGGCAGGCAGGAGCTGATGCATGGCAACACGCGCACGAACCTCACCCTCTGCGGCCCCGCTTCTGGCGGTGGCCATTCCTGTTTATAACGGCGCTCGCTCGTTGCGTCGCGCGCTCGACAGCGCGCTGGCGCAGGATACCGACACGCCGTTCGAAATCGTCGTGAGCAATAATGGGTCGAAGGACGATACGAGACAAATACTGGAGCAGTACGCCGACCCGCGTCTGAAAATTACCCATTTCGAAGACACGGTAAACATGTGGGAAAACCACAACCGATGTCTCGAGCTCACGCGGGCCCGTTACGTTGTGTTCTGCCACGCTGACGATCGTCTGGAGACGAACGCGTTGCGGGCTTTCGAACGACGATTGCGTGACCGCGACTTCCCCGAACGCTACATGTGCTGGGGGCGTTCACGCTTTCGCGACTTTCTGCCGAACTGGGAGGCCGGCGGTGGCATGCTGGATCAACCCCTGGTGGGCGAGTACGCTTTTCTTCCCTTTTCGCTCGCCGGGGTGACACCCTCGGGCACGCTGTATTCCACAGCCGCACTCCGTACCTCCGGCGGCTTTTACCCCTGCACGGTGCGCGGAGCCCTGTCTGATATGGCCACCGAGCTGCGCCTTGCTCTGCAGGGGTTTACCGTCGAAATGGCGAGTTTCTGTGTGTTCGAGCGCCTCGACGCCGCCACGCTGACGCATGTCGACAGCGACGCCACCCGCGCCTGCCTGTGGGATGCGCTGGACGCGCTGCACGCCGAATTCGGAACCGAGGCGCTGGTGCTCGCCGCCCGTAAAGGCCGGGATCGCCTGCACTTCGACCGCCTCTCGGCCCTGGAACACTACCTGCTGGAACGCCACAGCGCCTTCAGCGCCCGCGACATCGCCGTGCTGCTGGCGCGCCGCAACTCCCCCCGCCTCTGGACCTCCGGCGACGGCACCCGACTCGCGCGCACGCTGGCGCGTCAGGCAACCTCGCAACTTCCCACCCTTCGCGGGCGTTTGTCAGTCCTCAAATGAGGGGATATCGCGGTCGATGGGTGGGGCTGAGCGGAACGAAAGTTGCGTAGCCCTACACCAGACGCCGCACCACTCCCTGCAGCCGCGCCGGCAGCACACTCATTCCGGAGCGCAACCAGGCCCTGTCCAGCAGGCGAATACTAGCCAGCCAGACGATACTGCACGCGGTTGCGCATGCGCCAAATACGGGCAGGGCGGTCATGCCTGCAAGCAGCCACTTCACCAGAGCAGCGGTCAAGCCGACCAGGGCGGCAATCATGGCGGGAACTGCCATCGCGCGTGCAAAGGCGATGGGGCTGGATTGCAATACACGCCTAATCAGCAGGCCCAGCGTGGGTACGACAATCACCACGCATGCCGCCGAAAATCCGATCGCTGTCCCTTGTATGCCAAACCAGTACAGACCGACGCTCAGACCCAACACAATGGTGATTGCGTTGCCCACCCCGAGAATGGCGAGCTCTCGACTGCAACCGCGAGCCAGATACATGCCGCCGGTCGTGGATGTGACAGGATTGATCGCACCCGCAAGACACAAATAACGAAATACCGGCACCGATGATTCCCACGCCGGACCCCATACCAGACGCACGGTCTCTTCTGCAGTAACCGCAAGCGCTGCCATCAGCGAAAAGCTGATGAGCGCCAAAAAATGCACGATTTGTAACCATGCCTGATACAACAGCGCGGGGTTTTCACGGTGCCGCTGAAACAACGGGTGCAGAACCGGGTGAATCACGCCCGTCAGCAAATCCTGCGGCATGGTCATGAGTGTATATGCGCGACTGTA
>JAGWVZ010000528.1 GCA_018970625.1 Myxococcales bacterium
GTCATCGGCTGCGCTGGGGCTGGACGAACATACGATCGCCAAAACCCTCATCATGGAAGATGACCGCCGGTCGCCGCTCTGCATCCTGATGCACGGCGATATGGAAGTCAGCGCCAGGGAGCTGGGGCGGCAACTCGGTCTGCGCAATGTGTCGATGTGCCCTCCCGACACCGCGCAGAAACACAGTGGGTATCTGGTGGGGGGTACGTCCCCGTTCGGGCTTCGTAAGGCCATGCCCATCTACGCCGAGGCGACGCTGTTTGAACTGCCAAAACTTTGGCTCAACGGTGGAAAGCGAGGCTTTCTGGTGGGCATTGATCCGGGCGTCCTGCGCACGTTGCTCAACGTTCAGCCGGTGACCGTGGCGCGACCACGCGGGTAGCGCATTACTGACAGACGTTTGCAGAGAACAGGTCCTGGTAGCCGTACTCCACGCTGATGACGACATCTTCGAGCGCGTCCCAGTTCAGCGTCGCATTGTCGCCCAGCGTTCTATCAATGAGGATCGCGTATTGCGATGCCAGCGGAAGTCCCGAGAAGCTTACGCTGCGCGATTGTTCACTGGGTGGAGCGTTCACGCCGGCCACCGGTGACGCGGCGCGACCCGGAGAACGAAAGTGCGATACCTCGCCGAACGCAGTGGTCTCGGCGCCCAGCGCGCTGACGATTTGCTCAATGTCGGGCTGGCAGCTGCGTACGTAGCTGGTGCCATCATAGACCAGCGTCACGACCGGTGAGCCAGGGCCGATATCGCCCACAAGTTCGATCGCGAAGTTGGACAACCGCGCATTACAGACGGCCTGCAGGTTGGCAAAGTCTTCGAGATTGATCGCGAAGCCCACCGCCAACAGATTTTCGGCCGCCAGACCTTCGCCAATCGTTCCGTCGGCACGATAGCGCACGCGCCGATCCACCGGGATGTTGGCGGCTGCGAGTACCGAGCGAAGGCGCTGGGCGGGAGACAGGACAGTCCCGGTCACCGGATCGGTGAGCGATTCGCCCAGACCCAGCAAGTCATCACGCAACGAGAGTGTCTCGCGCTGTCGATTGGTGTTGCCCCCGCAATTCCGCTCGATCTCGTTCAGTCGAACCGCGATGGACGCCAGCTGCCCAGCGCTGCTGGAGGTGATAATCGCCGCCCGCATATCGGGGAACGGACGAACTGCGTAATACTCCAGCGCGACCAGCCAGTCCATGAGGGCATCGCGAGCCTGCGTCACCGCCTGTTCGGCGCGGGTCAGCTCGGAGGAACGCTGAAAAAAGACGGCCGGGCTCCCCAGCAACGAGTCGATATTCTGGCGCTCCGCCAACAGTTCGTCCAGCCGGCGGTCCAGAAACTGGGCTCGAATCACGTTCAGCCGATACTCCTCAATCGCCTGCTCCAGAGCCAGCTCCGAGCGCGTAATCCGAAACTCGTACTCGATCGCCCGGGTCAACTCCTGCTGAAACGCGACCTGCCGCCCCCGAAATGCCGAGAGCTCCTGGCGATAGGCCAGGTCGGCGGCCTGCTCCATCTGCGCAAGCTGTAAATCGTTCTGCAGCTGTGCCAAAGCCTCCTGAAGCTGAGCCTGATCCAGCTGACCACGGGCTGCCAGGTCGGCCAGCCGCACCTGCTCGAATTCGCGGGAACGAACGGCTTCATTCCGAAGCTGTGTGATCTCAAAGCCACGTCGGGCGCGGTCCAGCTCTGCCAGCTCGATGATATCGGTGAGCTGTTCGCCCAGATAACGCTGCTGAATCTCAGCCTGGTCCTGCGCCAGTTGAAGCTCGGCCGACTGCAGCGCCTGCGTACGCTGCCGCTCGATCGCCATTTCATCGGCGCTGCCCATGCGCGGCTCGGCACTCTGAAGTGCTGCCCCGGCCACCTCGGCAACGCCCCGCGCAATGCCAGGGATATCAAATGTGACGATACTGGCGATCGAACCCGCTATCCCGCTCAGAATCTGCCCGGCTCTTCGCTGATTGCGGGCCCTTTTGCGCGCCTTCTCGCGTTCGCGCAGCTCGGCAATCTGCGACTGAAACGTCGACTCCGCCGCTTCAACGCGCATCGTGTTCCACTCTGCGATGTTCAGCTCTGCTTCGACCACCATCGCCCTGCGCGTGGCCTGACGATCATTGAAGGTTCGCTGGTCGATCTGCAGTTGTTCGAGCGCGAGGGCGTCTTCCTGCTCCTGTAACGCCATCCGCTCCGCAAAGGATGCCTCGCGGAGCGCGATCTGCTCGTCCAGATTATTGGCCAACGAAACGATCCCGTCGCGGCGACGCTGGCCCATCTCCCGTAGAAAATCCGAAGTCACCACAATGCCTTCCAGACGCAGAAGGTTCCACTCCTCAATCTCAAGGGCGGATGCCTCTAGCTCTTCGAGCTGTAGCTCCAGCCGCTGCGCGTGCGATTGCAGCGCAGATTCTGCCTCGCTCAGCCCCACGATTGCATCAATGAGACGAATCAGCGCCTGACCGGCGAGCGAACTGCGATCCTCCTCAGGCAAATCGACAGCGACGCCGCCATCGACCCGCATACCGCACAGGCCCGCTTCTACCGATGGGCGACAACGCGAGTCACTGACATCTGCGGCCGTGCAGCCTTCCGGTAGTCCACACATCTCGGCCAACTGTTGCACCATCCCCAGGATTTCTCGATCGTAGCGCGCCTGTATCTGGGCCTCAGAAAGCTCACGCGTCTCCATTTCCGAAAGGATTTGAGACACCTGTACATCGGCTGAAGAAACCGCCAACTCCGCTGCCGTTCGTCGCTGTGCGATCACTGTCGTCTCGCCCTCGCGCGGATCGAGCGACGTGTTGACCACCACCTCGGCGTCACGCTCAAACACAACCTGCTGCCACGGCGTCGCGAGCAGCCCCAGCGACACCCGGGCATCGGCCATGCGATCCGACATGCCGGCATTCAGCCAGCCCACACCAGAGCGCGTATTCAATGACGCCAGCACAGCCTGAACAATATGCAGCTCGCGCAGCAGTCGGTGGCCCTCGCTGACCAGCACCTCTCGCATTTCCGGCGTTCCGGGAGTTCGACTGGAACGGTCCCAGGCGACACGTGAGCTCTCAAGCACCGCGTTCCAGGTCTGCGACATCTCCACAAGCAGCCTTGCACGGGCGTCAGTGCCGTCGGCTGTGTCAACGCCCTGCCCCAGCACAACATGGCGGCCGGATCC
>JAGWVZ010000529.1 GCA_018970625.1 Myxococcales bacterium
CACCGAGGGTGTTTCCGTCGTCGTCGAGCACCTGCAGCGTGGTCAGTCGGGGGTTGGTGTTGTTGCGGTACTGCTGCCGGAATCGAACGGATTCCTCGGGCGTCGCACCTGCAAGGTTACACCGGATTCGTTGCTCGAGAATGAGCTGGTCGTATGACCAGGAAGCATCGCCGCGGAGTATCAGGGGCTGTCGATAGCCCCCGGTGACGTCGGGCGACGCGGGGCTTCCGGCAGGTTGACCCGGCTCTACGGGCGGCGGGTCAGGTCCGAAGCGCGCGCAGGCGTCGGCGGGTACGATGCCCTGTACGACGGTTCCCTGCCCGAGGGCGATGAACGTGCCTTCTTCGCCACGCAGGCAGCGCTGACTCACCGACCCGGCTTCGGCGAGTGATGGACGCACGAGGCACTGTGACCAGACCGGGGCGGTGGCTGTTTCCAGCGTGCCATCGGGGCTGGCTATCCACGCGGTCCAGGTGACCGTCTCGCCAGGTGCGACCTCGGCCGGTTGTGCGGTGACAGCGATGAGTCGCGGCGCGACCACGACACTCTCGTCGTCATCGACGTCGGGGACACAGCCGGACACGAGGGAGAGAACGGTGAAGGCGAGCGTCGCGCTGCGGGCGAGCGCGCATGGCGTGTACCGGGAGGTTTTCATTAGAATGTCCATTGCAAACCCACCATTGGCAGAATGGGAAGTCCGGAGATATTTGCTCGTTCTGAAAAATCAGAATTATAGACAAATTCCTCGGCATTCTGGCGGTTGGTCGCATTCAGTAATTCGAAGAATGCCTGAAGGTCGCCGCTGGCAAACCCGAATGTTTTTGCGACGCGAAGATCGAGCTGAAGAAATGCAGGCAGGCGAATGCCATTTACGTCGCCAAATACCGGTTCGTATCGGTCACGGGTCAGGTCGGAGAGCGCACCTGTGACTTCGGTTCGGGGCGTCCCGGTTGCGTACCGGAATCGCGCGCTAATGTCCCAGCCGCGTCCCGGTTGCCACCCTGCGACCGCTGTGAGCACATGGGTCTGGTCAAAGTCGAACAGTCGCCAGGCCTCACTCGATGCATTTCGGCGTTCGGCGACGGACCATGTATAGGCAATCCAGCCAAAGAGCCCATTCGCCATTTCTCTGCGCACCAGAACCTGCACGCCGCGCGCACGCCCTTCGCCGCTGGTCGTGAGTGCTTCTGCGATGGCGGGTGTCGCGGAGTTGACGCGAACCGCGAGGTCGCTGGTCTGGGATAGAAAGCCGGTGAGTTCGAGCGTGAGTTGAACGGGCGTTCGCAGGGCGACCCCCGCTAACCAGTGCCGGCCCGAGGCAATTTCGAGGTCGGGATTTCCGAAAACCGGAGAGACATCACCCGCGCCGGGATACTGGTGATAAATGCCGGTGGCTGCACGAAGAGTTAGCCACGATACAGGCTCACCTTCGACGGCGAGGCGCGGCTCCAGAGCAAAGTCCGCCCTGTAAAGTCCGACATCTGGAACGGTCGCTGAGACGGGGATTCTGCGGGAAACGCTTCGTGCGTGGGGGTCGAAACGAAGCCCCGGTGTCACGCGAAGCCGTTCATCGAAGAGTGCGGCGCGTAATTCCAGATAGGGCGCTATTCCAACGGATGTGGTGCGCCACTCGTCCTGACTGAGCTGGTCGGGTGGTGGTTGGCCGAACACGCGCGCGTCGCCTTCGCGCGGAGGCAGTGCGAGCGAGCCCTGTCGTTCGTTTGTTGCGCGAACGACTTCGGCGTCCATGCCGTATTCCACCTCCAGAAAAGGAGCGGGTTGTGTGGTGCGGCTCGCGCGCAGACCGCCCGAAATGCCTTCCGATGACTCCGAGGTGACAATGGACCCATACCGACTGGAACGGGCTCGCGAGTCGATGCCTATCCACGGCGTGACCAGGGTGCGTCCGCGTGCCCCCTGATCGTCTTCGTAGCGGATATAGAATCGTCCGAAAGAGAGGTCGCGATCCTCGGAGGTTTCCAGCGCAGGGTCTTCGTTGGCGACACGCCGGGTGACCACATCGCCAGACGCGATGACCACAAATTGCAGGTCCTGGCCGTTCAGGAATTCATAGCCTGCGCGTGCCTGGCCATCCCAGTACCGCGGAAGCGAAAGAAAGTCGCCGGCTTCGGGCGAGACAGCGGTTCCCAGGGGTTTAATGAGGCCGTAACGAGCCGATGCACCTGCCGTAAAGCCGGAGTCTGCGCGATGGGTGATTGCGGCCGAGGCGTCGTAGATGTCGACGCCGATGGTGCCGTGGACGCCGGTCTCGTCGGGCGCCTGCGTGTCGACGACGACAATGCCACCGAGTCCCCGACCGTAGGCCGCGCCCCAGCCGCCGGGAATCAGCGAGACGGCCTTAACAAACTCCGGGTGAACCACCGCTCTTACGCCGGATTCGTGGTACAGGCGCGGCAGTGGTACGCCGTCCAGATAAACGCGGGTGTCTTCGGGTGAAGCGCCCCAGACGACCAGGTTTCCCTGTCCGGCGCCGGCACGCGCGACTCCCGGCATGTTCTCCACGACACGCACGACGTCGCCGCTGGTGCCGGGCACGCTGCGCGCCTGCCCCGCATCAATGGTGGTTGCGATGGCCTCGCTGCGCGCGCGGGGTGCGGTCACGACAATTTCAAGAAGAATTCCCTCTTCGGACGGTGCGGTGGCGAGAACGGACACTTCGTAGGTGACGTCGAGCCGCTCGCCTTCGCCCAGCAGCTCGGTACCGAAGAGTGGCGCCAGCCCGTCGCCTTCGAGCGAGATTTGTAGCTCGCCCGGTTCCACATCGGCGAACTCAAAGGTGCCGTCCACAGCTGTCGTTGTCGATTGCGTACCGATCGACACCGTGATGCCTTCCACCGGTTCGCCGGTATCGACGTTGAGCACCCGACCCCCGAACTGCGATGCCGGAATCTCGATGACCTGCTCCGCGAGCGCGAAGTCATACTGGTACCGGATGCGTATCGGAGCCGGCACGCCATCGACCTCGGCAGGGCTGAACAGGAACTGTCGGGCGGCCTCGATGGCCGCCTGGTCGAAGCTCTCGCCGCCACTCTCGACGATGGCCACCTCGGCGACTGTGCCGTCTGACGCAATCACAATCTCGAGCAGGACGGAGCTTTCAACGCCCTGTTCCTGTTCGGTTGCGGGATAAATGGCCTCGACGAACTGAAT
>JAGWVZ010000530.1 GCA_018970625.1 Myxococcales bacterium
CCGGCATCACCAGAAAAAACCGCGAACTGGCTTTGTCACCCCGCTATTCCTTGCCGCAAGGTGTGCAATCGATACCCTGCGAGTTGACGTCCTCGGAAGACATCCACGCAGTCCTGAAAGAAGCCCGTCCCGACGAGGTGTATCATCTTGCTTCGCCCAGCTTCTCCCCAGCGTGCTGGGAGACACCTGTCGAGACTGCGGAGATGATTGGGTTGACGGCACTTCGACTCGCCGAGGCGATGCGGTTGCACTGTCCCGAGGCTCACCTGGTGAACGCGGCCAGCAGCGAAATGTATGGCATGTGTGACCCGCCGCAAAACGAGCAGACGCCGTTACAACCTCTGACACCGTACGGAATTTCGAAAACACACGCCTATCGCTACCTGCAGCTACTGCGCGATCGTTGGGGAATGCGCCTCAGCAATGCGATTCTGTTTCCCCACGAGAGTCCGCGGAGGCAGTCTCACTTCTTCAGCCAGAAAGTGAGTGAAGGCGTCGCACGGATCTACAGGGCGGGGGGTGGTGAGCTCATCCTTGGCAGTCTGGATGCCCACCGTGACTGGACGCACGCGAAGGACACGGTAGAGGCGATTGCGTGCATGGGCGCAGCGAGAAACGCCTCCGACTACGTCGTGGCGAGTGGAGTCACGCACACGGTCCGGCAATGGTGCGAGCTGGCCTTCTCACACGTGGGTCTGAACTGGTCAGACCACGTAGTGGTTGACCCCGCGCTCGTGAGATTCGAATCACATGTGATGTGTGGCGATGCATCCCGCCTGAGGGATGCACTCGGATGGCGTCCGCGGGTGCCATTCACGGATCTCGTTATCGAGATGGTCGACGCTGCACTTGACCGAACGCGTTAAGGTCTGCCATCCAACCCGGACTTACCTCAGGAGTCGGTCATGCTGTTTCATCAGATTACCCGCTGTCGCATGTGCGGTGGCTCCCACCTTGAATCCGTACTTGATCTGGGCATGCAGGCGTTGACCGGATGGTTCCCGGACCCCGATGAACAGGTCCCCGAAGCGCCACTTGAGCTCGTGCGGTGCGCCGGGGAGGGAACCTGCGGTCTGGTGCAGCTTCACCACACCTTCTCGTTGCCGGCCATGTACGGTGACCGCTACGGGTATCGTTCCGGCCTCAATGCCAGTATGGTTCGGCACCTCTTTGCCAAGGTGGCGCGTATTCGCTCCCTGAGGCCCGTGAAGAGCGGCGATGTGATTCTCGACATCGGCTCCAACGACGGCACAACACTGAGCGCATGGACCGAGACGGGTATCACGCGAATTGGGATTGACCCTACCTCAAACCGGTTTCGAGAATACTATCCGGAAGGCTGCACGATCGTGCCAGACTTTTTTTCGCGAGATCGCTTCAGGGAAGTGGCAGGTGACCGAAAGGCGGGGGTCATCACGTCATTTGCCATGTTTTATGATCTCGAAGAACCGCTGCTGTTCATGCAACATATTGCAGACTGTCTTGCACCAGATGGTGTGTGGGTATTCGAGCAGAGCTATCTGCCAGCCATGCTCGAGACCAACTCCTACGACACCATCTGCCATGAGCACCTGGAGTTCTATGCACTTGCACAGATTCAATGGGGACTGGAACGTGCGGGGCTGAAAATCATCGATGTGGAATTCAATGACATCAACGGTGGATCGTTCTCGGTTACGGCTGCCCTGAAAGACAGTCCACTGGCGCCCAACCAGACGTTGATTGACAGCATCCTGCAGAACGAAATCGCGATTGGTCTCATGACAGATACTCCCTACACGGAGTTCGTCACCCGGATCAATGAAGGGCGCGAACAGCTGTTGAATTATCTCGTCAGCGCTCGTGCTGCAGGGAAGAAAGTGTTGGGATTAGGTGCGTCAACCAAAGGAAATGTGTTGTTGCAATACTGCGGAATTACCCCCGAACTGGTCGAGGCTATTGGAGAAGTCAACCCGGACAAATTTGGCAAAGTCACCCCCGGCAGCCGTATTCCGATAGTACCGCAGGACGAGGTTTTGCGCGCCGGTGCTGAAGCGTTGCTTGTACTTCCATGGCATTTCCGGGCGTTCTTCACCGCCGTGCCAGCGCTGAAAGGACAGCAGCTGCTGTTTCCTCTTCCGAACCTTGAACTCATTCACGTTTAATCAGGCCCACACATGCCCACCGCACTCATCACTGGCATCACCGGTCAGGACGGCTCGTATCTGGCCGAACTGTTGCTCGAGAAGGGCTATCGCGTCTTTGGTATGATGCGCCGCGGAAGCACCATCACGAATGAACGAATTCGCCATATTCAGGACGATATTCACCTTTTGCATGGTGACCTGCTGGATCAGGTGTCGCTGATTGAGGCCATTAACGAGTCTCAGCCAGATGAAATTTACAATCTTGGCGCTCAATCGTTCGTTCCCACCAGCTGGAAGCAACCGGTTCTGACGGGTGAATTTACGGCCCTCGGCGTGACACGACTGCTGGATGCGGTTCGTATGACCAATCCGGGAATTCGCTTCTATCAGGCCTCATCAAGCGAGATGTTTGGTAAAGTCATGGCGGTGCCGCAAAACGAGGATACACCGTTTTATCCACGAAGCCCGTACGGGGTGGCGAAAGTGTATGGGCACTGGATCACCATCAATTACCGGGAGAGTTACAACCTGTTTGCGTGTTCGGGTATTTTGTTCAACCACGAGAGCCCGCGCCGCGGTCTGGAGTTCGTCACGCACAAAGTCACGCACACTGTGGCACGTATTGCGCTGGGCATGGCGAATGAACTTCGGCTGGGCAACCTGGAAGCACGTCGCGACTGGGGCTTTGCAGGCGATTACGTCAAGGCCATGTGGCTCATGCTTCAACAGCCCGGACCCGACGATTATGTGATCGCCACAGGCCGCACCTATTCGGTACGCCAGCTGTGTGAAGTGGCGTTCAGTGCAGTGGGGCTTCGGTACGAGGATTACGTCGTCATTGATCCGCAATTCTACCGACCGGCCGAGGTGGATCTGCTGGTCGGCGACGCGACCAAAGCGAAAGAGCAGCTGGGCTGGGAGCCGACCGTCAGCTTCCAGGAACTGATTGAGATGATGGTGGAAGAAGACTTGCGCCAAATTCGGAATGCACAATGAGTGCGAAGGGCGACGACGTGAATGAGCCTGCCGACAAGGGCTCGTCCG
>JAGWVZ010000531.1 GCA_018970625.1 Myxococcales bacterium
GCTGTGTGTTCTGGCGTTGTTGCCAGTGGAGATGCGCCCATGAGGCAGCCTTCTGAGACCCCCGAGCTGGACCGCTCGCTTTTTCCGTGGCTGGTGCTGATCGCCGCCACCGTGCTCATCGGCGTTCATGCGTCGAATTATCTGCAGCAGTGGCCCGCGCTCGGCGACGACGCGTCCAGCCACACCGCGACCATCGGCACGCTGGCCAGCCGCATGCTCGAAGGCCGGGGTTGGTGGTCGACCGACTACAACCTGGGCTTCCCCATGGCGCTGTACTACCAGCCGCTGCCTCACATTGTGAGCGGGGTATTTTGCGCGGCGCTGGGCGGACCCGCGTGGGCAGGCATCACCTATAAGCTGTTCATGTCGTTCATGATTCTGGTGCAGCCCTGGGCCATCTATCTGGGCCTTCGTCGCGCCGGTGCCGACCGCCTGCACGCGGCCTTTGCGGGTGCCCTGGCGCCCTGCATCATGAACGGCCTGAACTTCGGCTACACAACCTTCGCGTCGCTGAAGGTCGGCCTCTACACACAGGCGTGGGGCAACGTCATGCTGCCGCTCGCGCTGGGTGAGCTCATCGCGCTCGTGTCGCGACGCGGCTCCCTGTGGACCTCGATGGTGGCGTGTGCCGCGCTGGCCACCTGCCACATGTTTTTTGCCGTCGCGATCGTGATCCCGGTGGGAGTTTTTGCGTTGCTGTGGCCATGGCTCGAACAGTCCGTGGGCCCTGGAACCACCCTCGCGAAATCAGGCAATGCAGCCGCTGCCACACAGGCTACAGGTCTGCACGACAACGCACAGGGTGCGACTTCTCTGCATGCGGCGGAGCGCGGGTCGCTGTCGGTAAAGACGCGAGCGCGTCACGCCCTGACGGGCCTGGCCTCGCTGACGGTCGTTGGAGTCGGTACGGGCCTGATACTGTCGGCCTGGTTTCTTCCTTTGCTGCGCACGCGCGCCTTCATGGGGGGCTGGCCTTTTGGAAACTCACAACACGTCAACGGCTTTGGATTCACGCGGGTCTGGCAGGAGTTTGTCACGGGAAAGCTGCTCGACGGCGCTACCCGCTATTCCGAGGTGCTGATCGCGCCTCGCCTGGGTCTCGAGCCGGCAAACTTCGGCTGGGCGCAGTTTCCGGTCATGACGACACTCACCCTGCTCGCCCTTCCTGTCGTGCTGGTTCAGATTCGCCGACGCCCTATCTTTCTTTTCTCGGCCATTGTTCTGGTGTGGTCGACCCTTGGGGCCATTGGACGAACCGATATCGGACCCGTCTTTGACTGGTATCCGTTGCACCGCAGCGTCGAGATTTTCCGTTATTCGTCGATGATCCAGTTTTCGGCGATGCTGTTTTCGGCCTACGGGTTTGCGTTTCTGGTGCGAGGCCTGACGGGCGAGAAGCCCGTGGGACCCTCGATGACAGAAGACGCCCCTTTGTCCCGAATCGGGTTCACACGGCTGCTGCAGCAGGCACCCATGCTCATGCCCGCGGTGGTTGTGGGCGCCATTCTTCTGGTTCATCCGTTCATTGGTGGTTCACGGCAGCTCGCCACGGGGTTCAGAACGCTGGCTGAGAACGCGGGGCTCGACGAAGCCTTGCACGCCGAGCTGGGCCAACAAATCGCCGCCCTGCCCAAGGAAGGCCGATTGCTGGTCGGCCCCAAAACCGAAGTGCGGTTCCATTTTCACGGCGGATTGCTCACGTGGATGGGTCAACGACCGGCCGGCCAGAGCTACGGCGTGGGGCTGCACGACTCGCTCGGCTTCTACATGCTCGAGTTCATCAACCTGCAGAGCACATCGCTGACGCCCGTGTTGATGGACCTCTACGATTACCGATTCGTGGTGCGAAAGCCCGATCATGCGCTGGCAGGCATGACCGCCAACGAGGTCGTCTGGGAAAACGAAACCTACAGCCTTGAGGCCATTCCCGGCGAGCATCAGGCTGCCATGCTGATGCGCGAGGCCGGGGTGCGGCACGGTGAACCGCGTGCGGAGCGCGAGACCATACGACGCTGGCTCAACGGCAATGGGCCGTCGCAGCGCACCACCTGGGTGCTCGAGACCGACGACGGCGGATCAGGCGAGTATCTGGTGGGCTCGCCGGTGACGGTGCGCGAGCGCGACGACATCGAGGGAGCCGCGCCGCCCGCAGGCGAAGTAATGGAGAGCCGCGCTTACGCCGACGAACTCTATGCGCGTGTCTCGCTCGATGAGCCTGCTCTGCTCGTTTTCAAGATGGGCTACCACCCGTTCTGGCAGGTCTCGGTCAACGGGGCTCCAGCAGAGGGCGTCTATGCGTACCCCATGTTTCTGGCCGTACGATTGCCGGCCGGTGAGCACGAGGTTCAGGCGCGATACCGTTGGCCGACGTCGTCGCGCTGGCTGCTGTTGTTCATACCGCTGATGATCGGCGGTGCCGCTTTCGCAGACGCACGACTGCGTCGGCAGCGAGACGCCTCGGTACTCTCCTGAGGTCGCGTTTCGCGACGCCAACGACGTAACACATCGAAACGACAGTGGTTCACGACTGAACCAAGGGGCTGGCAGGGCGTTGCACACCTCGGGCATCGCGCAAGCCCCCCGTAGACCGAAGCGTCCAAACGAACATCGGCGACATCAAAACCGACCGAAAACGGGTTGCCCCATCCGGGTTCGGACGCTAGACACTCCGGCACGCGCCGTTCGCGCAGCGGCCATGGCCTGCATGGCTCCCACTCTGAACAGATTCGTATGACCAAGCACAAAAGTCAGGATGAACGGCGTTCGCAGATTCTGGCGGCTGCCAAGCGCTGTTTCATCCGGAACGGGTATGCTGACACCCGCGTCGACGACATCGCAGCCGAGGCCGAGCTCTCCAAAGGCGGCATTTACTTTCACTTCAAGTCCAAGCGCGCGATCCTGGATGCCCTGCACTCGGAGCAGCAGGCCGAGACCATGCGACTGGTGGACACCGCGGGCCGCGTGGAAGGGGGCGCGATCGAGCAGCTTCGATCGCTCGCCACACAGCTGCTGAACCACTTCTCGCTGGCCGACGACCGCCGTAAGTTCCTGATTGTGCTCGCAGAAATGGGCATCCGCGACCCGCAGCTGCACAACATGGTGCTCACCGGCCACGCCCGCTACGTGGAGAGCCTGACGAAGCAGGTGCAGGCCGGCATCGACGAA
>JAGWVZ010000532.1 GCA_018970625.1 Myxococcales bacterium
CCGTATCCAGCGGCGCGAGCAGCTGGGCTCGCTCCAACTCTGCGACCGCTCGACCCGCTTCATCGCGTGCGGCCAGTTCAAGCGCTGCATTGAACGCGAGGGAGGCATCAAAAGGGTATTGTTCTGCCAGCCGCACAGCATCGGGGGGCTGCTGAGCCTGTGTTGTCGATGGCGCATCAAACAGCGTCCACACACACACGGTCGAAAGGAGTAACGCCCTGCAAAAGGGTCCGGCAGGGCGCAACGCGCGACGAAGTGTAGTCTGCCTCATTTGGCCCCACGCGCGGCTTGAGCCAGACGCCGAATGGTGTCGACTTGAGACGATGAAAATGACGACTCACCACCGTACCGCTGCCCTGCAATTTCAGCGTGTAGCTGAGCGAGCTCGGCCCCAAACGGGTGCTGAAGTGTTGCCGCCGTATGGCGCATGCCATCGTGGGTAAGGGGATGCGCCAGGTTGTGCTGAAGATTGAGCTCGCCGAAATATGTCCGAATCGCAGTCAACACGAGCTGACTATCGTTCGAATCAGCGGCTTGCGTGAGTGATTCAGCGAGTGTTCGATTGGCGATACGCAACTGCCGCCCGGGTTTGGATGCCTGCCGGGCTTTGGCAATACCTGAAACGGCGAGTAGGAGCAGCCAGACCAGTGGCGGCAAGGCGATCAGCGCAGTCCAGAACTCGAGTGGCAGGCTGGTTGCGGCGCTCTGCTGCCGAGGCTCGTTCACCACGCGAGGAGCGGGGAGGGCAGCGCGCCAGTCAACGGTGGCTCCGCTGCCCTCGTTCGCCGCAGCGACGGCGGCTTCGTTGACGCCTTCCACGACGATTTCGATGGGTTCAGTGGTGCGCGTGGTCCAGACCTCGCGCCATGGGTCGTAGTAGCGGAGAGTTATGGCCGGGATGGTCCACGTACCTTCGCTGCTGGCGACGAAGGGAACGCGTCGGGTGACGGAACCTTCCAGCCAGCCAGACCCACCATAGCGGGAGTCAGAGTTGTCTTCGGGAGAGAAAAGACGGATTCCGGCAGGAGGTTGTGGTGTTGGTATTTGCAGGCCTGTGAAGTGCGAAACACCAGTGATTTCAATGATCAAGGTGCCAGAGTCTCCCACGCGGACCCGGCTTCGATCGACGCGAGCGGTCATTTGCAGGAAGCCCACCGCGGTGTCTTCTGCGGGGGCGCCATCGGTTTGTCGTGGCAGGTGGTTTACCGGTACCTGCAATGGGTTACTGCTGAGCGAAGAAGGGCTCCCGTTTCGGCCGAAGCCGGGGAGCTGAACGTCGAGTTGGAGAGGTGGGATCTCCAGATTGCCCTGCTCGAGTGGAATGAGGACATAGCTGCGGATGGGTCGGACTTCGTACAGCTGGTTGTTGACGTTGGCTGTCTGCAGAAATCGCCCCCGTGCGCTGCCGACGCGCTGCTCGGTGATGTCCTGAAACCAGGCGTCCGCGAAGAGTGGCTCCGACATGCCGGTAATTTCGAAGCCGAAACCACCCGCGGGCGAGAACAGCAGGTAGTCGACAATGACCTGTTGTCCGGGAAATGCCGAGTCTGTGGACACCCACGCGGACATAAAGGGTGTTCCGGCAGCCTCGCTTCCCAGCGCACCATGAAACATGCTGCTGTCCTGCAGCGGCGGGGCAGGAGGAATGCGGTCCAACTCAGGGACTGGGGAGGCAGCGCTGCCGTCACGGACAGGACGTTCGGTTGCCCGGGGAGTCCCCTGAGTGACTTGCTGCGGGGTGGTTTGCCCCGAACGTTCGGCGGGGTCGAGCACGTTCACCGACACGGGCTCGACGTACTGCAGTCCTGCTTCGGTCTGATAGGGAATGCGGCCCGTATTCAGCAAACCCACGCGAACAGGCTGCAACTGCAGGGCGAGTCGATGGCTGAACGACGCCTGTCCGTTGACCCAGGACTGCGAGCTGAAACTTCGTTGACCCACCAGACGCAGATCGGTGCCTTCCGGGGTGCCGAAACGAACGCGACGTGCGGTCGTGACCTCTATTTCAACTGTCACGGTGTCGCCGAGATAGACCGTTTCCGGCGACACAGTAACCGTCGGCGCCTGAGCGAACGCACTGTCCGCTAAGACAACAAGGGGAAATAGCGACGCGAGCCCTGTCGCGATGCACAGGGCACACAGGAGCATCGAGCGTGCTATCCAGTGCAAAGAGGGTCGTTGCGCGTTCAAGGCGTCACCATTCCTGCTCAAACCGTTGCGCTGGCAGTCCACGCGTTGCCTGTTCAACCTGCAAGTTCACATCGTCACCTTCCAGACTATCCA
Organism: Myxococcales bacterium; assembly: GCA_018970625.1. The sequence continues at coordinate 2,284 of JAGWVZ010000532.1, forward strand.
GCAACTGCATGAGCTGCTGGCGTGAAAGCTCCTCGTCCGAGACCTGCTCAGGCTGCGAGGGTGCCTGCGCGCTCGACCCCTCCTCGGGTTCGTTGGGCTGCGATGAGCCTTCTTCGGGTTGCGCTGGCTCGGCCGACCCTTCTTCGGGATTGTCCTCCTGTGGCTCGGGAGGGCTACCTGAGCCTTCGCTGTCTTCCTGCGGCTCACCTTCCTCGTTGTTCTCCTGCTGGTCAGCCTGTTGTTGTTCCTGCTGCTGTTGCTGCTGTTGCTGCTGCTCGAGCTCAGGAAAGCTCAGGTGATAGTATCCGGTTGTCCCTACGAGTCCGACGACCATGGATGACGTCTCCTGAGGCACCTGAAATGCCGAGAGCCACGAAGCCGGTGCGGTGGGATCGCCGGTCTGTGCCATCTCGAAGCCTGCGACCCGCTGGCCGGTTGTAGGGGATACCAGCGCTCCATCGAGCGCCTGATTTGGCTGCAGCGCCTGCACGAGGGCCGAGAAGGGTCGGCTGCCATCAGACGCGGGCGTACCAGAACCTTCCTGGGCCTGTTCCTCTTCGCTGGCGGGTGGCACGACCACCTCGAACCAGTCCTGATTGGCATCGCAGAATCGAAGGTAACGGTAAGGCGGGGTGTCTTCCTGTGCGAACTGCGTGCGTTCGTCGGGCTGGTTGTTGGGTTCGTAGCGATCGTCGCCGGCCGGGCATGGGTCGAAGCGATAGACCCCGAGCTCGTAGCCGCCCTGAAAATCGGCGTTGGCATTCACGACTCTCGCGAAGAGCCGGGAGGGTGGCTGGTTTGCAAACTGCGCCGGATCGACAGGCGCCGGCGCCTGGCCGGGCACGGCGTTGGCCACCGCGAGGTCAAACGGCGACCAGTGC
>JAGWVZ010000533.1 GCA_018970625.1 Myxococcales bacterium
CTGACCGACGTCGTGCTTTCGCCATATCGTGACGGAACACTCCACGCTGGCATCCGGGAATACCCGCACCGGACCGCTCCTCCATACGCCGAGTACGGTGCCCTGGGCCAGCAGGCGAGCCCGCAGCGCGGTAGCCGAGCGCGTGGACAGGACATAGGCCGGGGTCAGCATGACCGCGACCCCTCCGGGACGCAGCCATCGCAGCGCAGCCAGCCAGAAGAAATGGTGCAGATCAGCGTCTTTCGCGTAGAGAGCGGCGAGGTCGGGGTGCAGGTTCCGAATCGCTCTGAAGACCTCGCGGTGCCCTGTCTCACGCAACCAGGGCGGGTTGGCGAGCACGACATCGAAGAGCGCTGGCGGCGCGTCCGCGACGAGCGCCCGAAGGGTGTCCGCATGGTGAAGTCGAACGGCCTCGCCAAACTTTCGGTGTAGTTCGTTAACCAACGCCGGGTCGGTCTCCCACGCCTCGGCTTCGACGTGGCGCCCCTCGTGTCTGGCCACCCGAAAAATGGCGTCGAGCAGGGCGCCGGTTCCAGCCGCAGGTTCGCAAACACGCAGGACCCTGTGTGAAGGCAGGCACTCAAGGGCAGCGTGTGCCATGGCATCGGCCAGCCAGTCGGGCGTGAACACCTGGCCGGTACCCACCGGGACGGTCAGGCTTGCCGAATCCCTTTGCATCAGGGCACGCCAGCTTCGGAACGACCGGTCGTGCGAGACGCCTCCACCGGTTCAGTCAGCAGCTGCACGGCGACGGACCCACGCCCTGAAACAACCCAGGTGCGAACGGTGAGTGGGCTGTCGGACTCTGCACAGACCATTGTGGCGGCATTTGGATCGAGCGTGAAATCGCCGTCGAGGGCTGCTCCGCTGCCGTCCAGAATGGCCTGATCGAGGTCCACGACGCCGGCATCTGCGACGCCGAGCGCCGCGTAACAGCGCCCGGGCTCGGGGGTGAACACGAAGTCCAGATGTCCGGGTGAGTCCAGCCGGCTTCGCCACTGAGGCTGGGCTGGAATCCAGCGCGGCGCTGCGCGGGACTGCAACATGAGCATGCGATTGGACAGCTGGTCGAAGGGGCCTTCACTGACGGTGAGTGTCTCGGGGATGGCGTAGATGGAATAACGAGCGGTGCCATGCCCCCAGAAAGCGGTGATGGTGACCTCGACGCTGCCGGCAAAGGTGGCGCACCACGTGGCGACGGGGTACGGGTCTGGCCAGACGTCCTGCCCGACCAGCGCATTGTTGTAGCGGACCTCAATGTCGAGATCGGTGATGCCCATGCCGAGCCCTGCGACGGCATAACAGGTGCCGCGGGTGACCTCGAACGTAAATCGTTCCACCTGCTCCTCGTTCATGAGCAGGTCCTGCGGCGGCTGCACGGCTTCGTAGCGCGTCAAAAACCGGGTCACAAACTCGTCCCAGCTGGCAGGCTCGGGACGGCGTTCGAAACGTGGGTCATCGGGCCACGTATAATCCTGTGCGGCGACGGGCCCGGCCAGGCACATCAGCAACACGGTATGGCAGGGCAAAAGTCTCATGAGTGGGGAGTCCGATATTGCGCCGGTCAGGTCAATGGTCTACATGCCGTGGGCGCGCGGGTTCGGGAGTGACACGACCCGCCGGATGCGATGAAGGACTGATCCATGAGCTCGCAACTCGAAGCAGTGCGCTCATTTCGAAAGTTGCCCATCTTTCGGGCCCTCTCAGACGACGAGATGTATGACATCATCCGGCTCTGTCACGTCCACAGGTTCGCGCCGGGCCACGTACTGTTTCGTCAGCGGGAGCACGGAGAGTCGGCCTTCATCATCGAGTCAGGGCAGGTCGAGATTACGGTCGAGAGTGAAGGAAAGCGAGAGGTGATCGCGACGCTGGGCCCCTCTGAAGTGTTGGGTGAGTTGTCGCTGATCGAGCCGGGTGTGCGCTCGGCCACGGCGATCGTGTCCGAGGCCGTGGTCTTGTATGAGCTTCGCGGAGCCGAGTTCCAGAAGCTCCGTGATGCCCTGAATCCAGCTGCCTACAAGGTACTTCGCTCGTTGTCGCGCATTGTATGCCAGCGGTTGCGCAGCGTGAACGAACGCATTGAGGCGCACCTGAACGAGTTGGGTACAGAACGCCCCCGCGTGATTGAAGGATCGCCGAGGGTCGCAGGCGCGCCGCTGGAATCCACTGGCGAGGTGAAGCCTGAGCGTGAAACAGTTCAGGCATCTGATGACCTGGCGGCGATGGCTCGCCACCTGTTTTCGCGCCTGTTTCGCGGGGGTGGTTCGTGAAAAAACAGGAAATTGTGCAGGCGCTGAGCGATATTGCGCTTTTTCGGTTTCTAAGCGTTCGCGAGCTGGATGTGCTCGCGATGGTAATGAAGCTGGTCACCGTTTCAGCTGGCGAGACCATCTGCCGTGAAGGTGAGGCAGGTTCGACCTGCTTCTTTATCGCGTCCGGCGTGGTGGACGTTCATAAGCGTTCGGGTGACGAGGTTCGGGTGCTCACGACTCTTCGTGAGGGCCAGTTGTTCGGTCACCTGGCGCTGATGGACAGCGGGCCTCGCACAGCGACCTGCGTGGCCGTGACCACGACACGACTGCTGGTGCTCGATCGAAACGATTTTGACGCACTATTCAGCAACAACACGCGGTTTGCGTTCAAATTTCAGGATGTTATCGCGCGAACCGCTGCGCAGCAGCTTCGGCTGGCAACCGAACGTCTGTCAATCCTCATGGGTCAGTCTGTGGCTCACGAAACGCGCGCCAACCGCTCTGAACACCACATCGAACAGATGCGTAGCCTGTCGCGCGAGCTCACCTTGGGCGGCGAGGATGTGACGTTCGACTAGCGCGCTGCCCTGTTCTGCTTGTCGGGGTCCTGTTGCGGCACTATAGCCGCCCGCACCTCCCTCACGCCCCACGGCGCCCCGCATGACCTGGCTAGTGTTACCGTTTGAAACGCGCCGTGTTGACACGCGGTGCGGTGCCGTCTCACGGCAGTTGCCCACCCTGCTTGCGGAGTCACTGACAGCTGCCGGGCAACCAACGCGTTCGCAGCTTTGGTATGCACGCCGTGGCCCGTCCGTCGCCCATGTGACTCTGGAGCGCGAATTGCCTGCGGGAGTGGTGGTTTCGGCGGCGCACAAGCATCGATGCGACCGCGTCATTGCA
>JAGWVZ010000534.1 GCA_018970625.1 Myxococcales bacterium
TGGCCGGGGCCCTCGATCATCACCTGCACGTCGTGCTTCCACGCTGTTTGAGTCAGCTCGCCCAGCGTCTTGAGCTCGGAGAACTGCGCTTCGTCGTTGGCGTCCGCCACCGAGCCCGGCCGCAGGCCATCGCCCAGGCTGAAGCTCACGTCGTACGCCTTCATGATCTCGCAGATCTCTTCGAAGTGCGTGTACAGGAAGCTCTCCGTATGGTGCGCCAGGCACCATGCCGCCATGATGGAACCGCCCCTCGAAACAATGCCCGTCACCCGCTTGGCGGCCAGCGGCACATGACGCAGGCGAACGCCTGCGTGAATCGTGAAGTAGTCCACGCCCTGTTCGGCCTGTTCAATCAGTGTGTCGCGGAACAACTCCCAGGTGAGATCTGCAGGGCGGCCGCCCACCTTCTCAAGTGCCTGATAGAGCGGCACGGTGCCAATCGGCACCGACGAATTCCGAAGGATCCACTCGCGCGTTGTGTGGATGTTTCGCCCCGTGGACAGATCCATCACCGTGTCTGCACCCCACCGGGTTGACCAGACCAGCTTCTCGACCTCTTCGGAAATTGAGGACGAAACGGCCGAGTTACCGATGTTTGCGTTCACTTTTACCAGAAAATTGCGGCCGATAATCATCGGCTCAATCTCGGGATGGTTGATGTTGGCTGGCAGAATGGCTCGCCCACTCGCGATCTCGTTGCGCACGAACTCCGGCGAAATGTCGTCAGGGATACGTGCTCCCCAGGCGTTGCCTTTCAGTCGTGACTCTCGCTCTGCGTCTGGCTGTACGCCGGCGTCCCGAAGCTGCTGTCGATGCAGATTCTCTCGAATCGACACAAACTCCATCTCGGGGGTGATCACGCCCTGTCGAGCATAGTGCAGCTGGCTGACGTTTCGCCCAGGCAGTGCTCGCCGCACCGTCCTGTCAGCCGCACCATGCTGGCCAGCGTCACGCGATGGCCGTCCACCGTCGTCCTCGGGGCGTGACCGCCGCCCTGCAATCCATTCGGTGTCATTGCGTCCATCGAGCCACGATTTTCGCAGTGGAGCCAGCCCGCGTTCAAGGTCCAGCGCGACATCGGGGTCCGTGTATGGCCCCGACGTGTCGTAGACGAGCACGGGCGCCGGTGTTTCGGCAGCGGCCTGTCCATTTCGCGTGGCGCGGGGTGTCAGATCGATGCGCCGGAACGGCACGCGAAGTTCAGGGAACTGGGTGCCCGTGATGTACACCTTTGTGGAGCCCGGGAGGGGCCCACGCGAGATGTCGATTCCGGGTGAAGCGATGCCTGGGAGATCTGGCGTTCTTGCCATTCGTCCTCCGATTCCTACGCCGGTATGAACCGGATCAGGTTCAGCGGGTTCGGAGCAGGCAATACGCGTGGCTTCCGTCTCAGCGGCCTCACGCCGCACCCCGTGAAGGGATATGGAAGGGCCCTACGTGAGTTGGGTTGAACAGGCAAGCGGGTTGCCGCAATTGATTTCGGTGGCCCCTACGGGAAGATGCGAACAGCGCCCTCCGGCACGAATACGAGGTCAGGCGTTCGGGGCGGCTGCCATCGAAACTCAAGACCGATGAACGTGCGCGGCCCCTGAAAGTAATCCAGTTCGAACGGCGTCGGCCCCGGTTCCAGCACGATTCGGCCCTCGGCGCACTGCATCGAGTGCTGCCCATCGTTGGCTACAACCGTGACCAGGCCATCACTGCCTGTGACTCGCAGGTTGGAACCGTCGTCGGAACACACCTGAAACCGGTACTCGCCAGCCACGCTGATTTGTAAATACCCGGTGAAGCGAATCGCGAACCACTCGAGCAGGTCAGCGCTCAAACCCGGGAAGCCACTCTCGAACGGTGTGTTGGGGATGTCTAGCTGCGAGGCGACAATCGAAGTGAAGGGGCAGGGCGTAGTAGCATCAGCGACGACGCTGGGTTCAACACCGCAGGGAGCATCCAGATTGGGTAGCGAGCTGGTGCCATCCACCAGACGATAGACGTTGCCCAACAGGCCTTCCCCCGGGTTGGTTTTGCCAACAAAGGTCAGGTCGCTCGTGGCGAAGACCGGTTGGTATCGATCGAGCCCTTCGGGGGTTTCAACGAAGATGGTGCCGCTCTCGCCCAGCAGCTCCACATAGTTCAGAGGAGTCTCGACTGCGAGTCGGACCGGCGAAGAATCCACAATCGTCAATTCAATCGTGGACCCGGTGATTGCCTCTACATACACGCGGGTGTCTGACGAATCTCCGTCAGAACGCGACAGGCGCAGCCCCTCCAGATAGATGATGCCACCGGCGACGGCGACCTGCGGAAACACCGTGATCAGGTCGGGTGGGCCGCCGTATGGCAAGGGTCCAGCGTCTGCGGGCAGGGCATCCGCCACATCGGGCAATACGGAGCCATCGGGCGTTGTCGTGTCGACATCCACGTCTTCGAGCGACCCGGACCCGTCCGAAGCCATAGCGGCATCGTCAGGTGCCGTCGCCGTGTCGGAATCGTCTCCACCGGCGGTTTCGGCGTCGTCACCGCGGTTCGCGTTTGGGCGGCCACCGCCGTCGGCGGTGGTTTCACTCTCTTCGCTGAGCTCAGTCGATGGTGAGGAGCAGCCGAATGCACCAACGACTGACAGCGCCGAAAAAAATAACAGTGTTCTCATGAGTTTGGCTCACCGTGAAGGCCTTGGGTAACCGTACCGTTTTCGGGTGGCGCGTGTAAAGGGCGTGGCACAACGTGCTCAGCGTGAAGGCGACACAGGGCTTATCTGGGGTGCATCGCCATTCGGGTCAGGTTCGATTCAACGTACCGGTTGACGGCGACGTTGACCGCGCGAAGCTCTGACGACATGACCATGTCCCACGCTGATCAGCATCGTCCATCGGTCGGCAGCTGCATCAACCGTCGCTCTCTACCCGCTCAGGTGACCGTGCCGTCGCACCCACCCTTCACCCTCGTACTCTCGGCCGGATTCTTTGGATTTTACGCGCACGCAGGATTTCTGGATGCGTTGGTTGGCTATGGAATACGCCCGGCGGCCATAGTGGGTTGCAGCGCGGGCGCTCTGATTGCCGGATGTTACGCATCGGGCCTTGAACCGGGAGAGATCAAGGCGCTGCTGAACGAGCTTCGGCGACAGCACTTCTGGGATCCGCGACCGGGGGCGGAT